>JAHHTV010000220.1 GCA_020024395.1 Anaerotignum sp.
CTTTTATAGTCTGTTTTTTATTTACAATAATAACAAAGATATAAAATCATGATTTGTCATATTATGAAAATATTCTGTCAATGTGATATTTTGGAGTACTTGTTGCAATGCTTTTTCTTCCAATGCAACCCCTTGCAATATCTTCTGCAAATCTGCTTTATTTCCATTACCAAAATAATCCCCAAATATGTCAAATGCAGTAATCATTCCATTTTTCACATTCATATGTATGTCAAATGTACCGCAATGTTCTATTCGTCTATGCTTTACAATATCATACTGCGGAGAGGCACCATAATTCCATTCCCATGTATCATATCTTTGTTTTTGGATTGTTTCGATTGCTTCTAATTCCTGTGGTGTAAAAATATGTGTTTCTATTTTTTGTTGTTCTTGTAATTTTTCTAAAAATATCTGTTTGAAATATGCCAAAGGAACATCTGTTTTCAAATATGGTTTTACATTTGTCACACGACTTTTGACAGAGGCAATTCCCTTTGATTTGATTTTATCTTCAGATACTTGCAATGCCTTTTGCATCACCGTCAAATCACTATCAAATAATATGGTTCCATGATGCATCACTCTACCATGTTTTGCATATTGTGCATTTCCAGAAAACTTTTTGCCTGCAATCATCATATCGTTTCTGCCTTGTAATGTTGCTGCAACGCCCAAACATTGCAATGCTTGTACAACCGGTTTACAAAATGTTCCAAAATCAAACTGTTCTAATCCATCTTCAGACACAATAAATGTAAAATTCAAATTCCCTAAATCATGATACACTGCCCCACCACCTGACAAACGTCGTACCACTGAAATTTGATGTTCTTTTACATATTTTGTATTGATTTCTTGTATCGTATTTTGATGTTTTCCAATAATAATGGCATTCTCATTTTGCCAAAGCATAACATACGATTTGTTTTTATCCATTTCATCAAATACATATTGTTCCAATGCCAAATTAAAGTGTGGGTCTGTGGAAGGACTTTGTATATAAATCATAGGGGATTTTCCTCCTTTGATGGTTCTATTATTTATTGGGCATATGAATGGCTCTGTTGGTTGCTGCCAAAGCTGCTTCTCTGACGGCTTCTGTTACTGTAGGGTGTGCATGTATGGTTGCATAAATATCTTCCACAGTTGCTTCCAATCCAATTGCTAATGCACTTTCTCCAATCAAATCCGTTGCTCTTGGCCCCAAAATATGTACACCAAGTATCTCTTTGTATGTATCACCAATAATACATTTTACCATACCTTCTCCGCCATTCATAATCAAAGCTTTTCCATTTGCCATCAATGGGAATTTACCAACATGATAAGCGATATTTTGTTGTTTTGCCTGTTCTTCTGTCAATCCTACGCCTGCAAACTCTGGATTGGTATACACACAAGATGGATTTGTTTTGCCATCATACGCAACACATTCTCCCATTGCATTTTCTGCGGCAATTTCTCCTTGTGCAGATGCAATGTGTGCCAGCATAACTTTTCCCAGACAATCCCCAATGGCATAAATATGAGGGATATTGGTTTGCATATATTCATTGACAACTACTTTTCCTTTTTCATGCACAATGCCAACACGGTCTAGCTGCAATGCTTCTGTATCACTTCTTCTACCAACCGCAACCAATACTTTTTCTGCAATAAAAGATTGTACATTTCCATTTATTTCTACATAAACTTTTGTCCCCTCTGCTGCTTTCTCTACAGATTGTACTTTTGCTTCTGTCAATATGGTAATACCTTTGCTTTCCATTTTTTTGCGGAGCATTTGTGTCAATTCTCCGTCCATCATAGGCAATAATTTTGGCATTGCTTCCACAATGGTTACTTTTGTACCAAATGCCTGATAAGCTGTTGCCAATTCTATACCAATTACGCCACCACCAATAACAAATAATGTTTTTGGAATATCAGAAAAAGATAATGCACCTGTAGAGTCCACACAATCTGCATTTTCTTTTACCCCTGCAATCGGTGGTATTGCAGGTACAGAACCAGAGGCTATAATCGCTTTATCAAATGTCAGTTGTTCTGTATTGCCATCTTTTTTTGTTACAGTGACTGTATGTTCATCTGCAAAAGAGGCTGTACCTTCTACCACCTTGATACGATTTGCTTTCATCAAACCTGTTACACCGCTAACAAGTTGATTGGTAACTGCTGCTTTTTTCGCCTGCACTTTTTCCCAATCCAAACCATTGACTGCAACCTGTATGCCCATTTGTTCCATTTCTTTTGTTTCTGTTAATGCTTCTGCTGTATGTAATAACACCTTTGTTGGGATACAACCTACATTCAAACAAGTACCACCCAATTTATTTTTTTCAACCAATGTCACATTTGCCCCAAGCTGTGCCGCACGAATTGCTGCCACATATCCACCTGGGCCACCACCAATGACAAGTAAATTTGTTTCTTCTTCTGAAACGGTTGGTTGTTTTTGTTGTGCCGATTCTTGTTGCAAGCCAGATGGTTGTGCAATACTTTCTCCCGCTGTGCCAATATAGCACAAAATACCTTTGACTGGTACATCATCGCCTTCTTGTGCTACAATTTGCAGCAATACACCATCTGTTTCGCTTTCGATTTCACTGGTTAATTTATCTGTTGTAATTTCCAAAAGAACTTCGCCTTTTTGTACATGCTCCCCTTCTTTTTTCAACCACTTTGCAACTGTTCCTTCTTCCATTGTCAAACCAAGTTGGGGCATTTTCACTTCAAACGCCATTGTATAAACCTCCTTTATATTTTGTTTTGTATTTTCAGAGAGGGTTTTCTTTTGTATTTAATATTTCTATTG
>JAHHTV010000221.1 GCA_020024395.1 Anaerotignum sp.
GAAAAAGATATTGTTTCTGCATTGTCCATCTATCTTTCCACAGAGCATTACAACATTTTCACTGCTTTTACAGGAAAAGAAGCATTGGAAACGGTTGCCAAAAATGATATCCATTTGATACTGATGGATATTATGATGCCACAAATGGACGGCATTTCTGCCACTGTCAAACTGCGGGAACAGTACAACATTCCCATCATACTGTTGACAGCCAAAAGTGAAGACACCGACAAAATATTGGGGTTAAACATTGGTGCAGATGACTACATCACAAAGCCTTTCAACCCTGTTGAAGTCATCGCACGTGTCAAATCCCATTTGCGTCGTTATACATCACTTGGTGGTATGACAAAAAAAGCCTCTCATCTTGTCATCGGCAACATTGATTTAGATGACGAAGCAAAAATTGTTACCGTAGATGGAGAAACCGTTTCACTCACACCCAGCGAATACAACATATTAAAGCTCTTGATGGAAAACCCCGGACGTGTATTTTCTTCCAATCAAATTTACGAACAAATTTGGAATGAAGATGCCTACGGCTCTGGCAGTGTTGTTGCAGTACATATTCGTCATTTGCGTGAAAAAATAGAAATTAACCCCTCCGAACCTCGTTATCTAAAAGTTGTATGGGGACTTGGTTATAAAATGGAGAAGGAGGCGAAAGAATGACAAAAATCGCCCATTCTATATGGGTCAAAATCTGTTTTATACTATTTGCACTACTTTCTGGAATTTGTACAATATACAGCATATCCGCAATTTCATTTTCCATCAATTACAATTTATTTGAGCAAAATACAAATACAACCTATTATGACACTCAGTGGTGTCATATGATTACTTCTTCCAAAGTAGATGATGTCATGTTTCAATACCTTAATGGTATGACACCCGAGGATATACAATCCTATTATGACACACAAACAAGAACCAATTTTTCATTTGAATTATATGATGGAAATGATAAATTGCTTGTATCCACACCAAAACCAGAAAAAATCGGCTATGAAACATCATTCACATTTGACACAAACTATGATATGTATGAAGGCAGTGTGGAAAACGCCCAAACACATGGCACAACTTACATGATACGTGCTTATGTTGCTGACCCTTTGACGGTTCCTGACAGCTACAAAACAACATATTCCATTTTTTCTGTGATTTTTTCTTTGGGAAATGGATTGTTTCTCATTGCAGGTATCAGCATAGTGGTGCTTTTGTTTTCTTTGATTTATTTGGTTTGTGTGGCAGGGCATCGCCCAAAAACCGATGAAATTGTGTTAAATGTACAAGATAAAATTCCGCTGGATATTTATTGTTTGATTGCTTTTATTGGTATGTCTTTTTGTGTGGCTATGGCAGAAAATCTTAGCTGGGCGGTTTCTTGGGATACTTTAGAACTATTGGGGCTGACCAGTGCTTTGGTTGCTTTGGAAATTTTTTGTCTTGCATCTTTATTAACACTTGCCACCCGTTTCAAAAAAGGTGGCTTTTTGAAAAATACCCTTTGTTATTTTTTATTGCGATATACATGGAAAATATGGAAAGCCGTTTTCAGTACCATAGAAGATGTACTCAAGGCACTACCTGTGATATGGAAAGTGGTTTTGATATGGCTTGGCATTTCTTTATTATATCTGCTATTTAGTTTTATACCACCTTTGACATTTTTGTTAAACACCATATTACTTATGGTACTTTGTACCATTGCAGTACAGTGGCAAAAACTCCATAGAGCAGGCAAACAATTCGCCGAGGGTAATTTAGATTACAAAATCGACACAAGTAAAATGTTTTTCACATTCAAACAACATGGTGAAAATCTCAATAACATTTCAAAAGGCATTGCCATTGCATTGGAACAAAAAATGAAAAGTGAGCGTTTGCGTACGGAACTGATTACAAACGTTTCCCATGACATCAAAACACCTTTGACCTCCATCATCAATTATGTAGACCTTTTGAAAAAAGAAAATTTACCAGAACAAGCATCTGCATATGTGGAAGTATTGGACAGACAATCCCATCGCTTGAAAAAGCTGACAGAGGACTTGGTGGAAGCTTCCAAAGCCTCCACTGGAAATATACAATGTCATTTAGTACCACTTGATATTGTGGAACTGGTACAACAATCCATTGCAGAATACAGCGAAAAATTAGAAAATGCATATTTGGAGCCGATTGTCAACGCCCCAGAAAATGAACCTGTTTTCATATTGGCTGATGGCAATTTGATGTGGCGTGTATTAAGCAATTTATTAAACAATGCCTGCAAATACTCACAACCAAATACCCGTGTCTATTTGCAAATCAAACAAAATGATGATAACGTTTGGATTACTGTCAAAAATATTTCCCGTGACCAGTTGAACGTTGCACCAGAGGAACTGATGGAGCGTTTTGTCAGAGGTGACAGTTCTCGTTCCACAGAAGGTAGTGGATTGGGTTTGAATATTGCACGCTCTTTGGTAGAGTTACAAAAAGGAAAATTTATGCTCTCCATTGATGGAGATTTGTTCAAGGCACAAATCCGTTGTATCAAAGCCAATATACCACAACAAGCACCTGAACCTGTTGTAGAACCAGTTGTTTTTGATAAAGATACATAAAACAAACGACAAAAGGAGAATGTTTTGAAAAATCAAAACATTCTCCTTTTTAATTATGATAAATAACCAATAAAAATTTTTTCTTTTTTATATCATGATATATTGATAAAATTTAGTCTAATCTTTGATTTGTATTTTTTCTGATTTTATAATAATGTATTGTTTTTATTCTTCTGGCAAAAACAAAAT
>JAHHTV010000222.1 GCA_020024395.1 Anaerotignum sp.
ATAAAATCTTATATTTTTGATAAATTTTTTAATGTATCTTTATACACCTATACACAAAAAAATACATTGTTTTATTGCAAAATAAAAACCAAGAGAACTTTTGATGGTATCCAAAAATTCTCTTGGTTATTTTACATCATTATGCTTCTTCTAAAGCTCTTGTTTCAATTTCTTTTTGCAATCTTGCAATCACATCTTTCAAATCCACTTGACCTTCTTCGCCATTTTTTCTGGAACGCAAAGAAACTTTGTTTGCTTCTTGGTCTTTTTCACCCACAACGATGATATAAGGCACTCTTTCATTTCTTGCTTCTCTAATTTTGTAACCGATTTTTTCTGCTCTGTGGTCAACTTCTACACGAATATTTTCTGCATCCAACTGTTTAGCCACTTGATTTGCGTAATCTGCAAATTTTTCAGAAATTGGCAATACTTTTACTTGTACAGGGGACAACCAAGTAGGGAACTGACCTGCAAAGTGTTCAATCAAAATACCAATGAAACGTTCAATAGAACCAAAGCATACACGGTGAATCATAACAGGGCGTTTTTTGCTGCCATCTGCTGCTGTGTATTCCAGTTCAAATCTTTCTGGCATTTGCATATCCAACTGTATTGTACCACACTGCCATGTTCTGCCAATGGAGTCTTCCAAATGGAAGTCAATTTTAGGGCCATAGAACGCACCATCGCCTTCATTTACAGTATAAGGGATTTTGTTTTCTTCCAAAGCATCTCTCAAACCATTTGTTGCAATTTCCCATGCTTCATCAGAACCCATACTGTCTTCTGGTCTTGTGGAAAGCTCGATATGATATTTGAAACCAAACAAGCTATATACACCGTCAATCAAACGAATAACACCACTGATTTCATCTTTAATCTGTTCTTCTGTCATAAATATATGTGCATCATCTTGGTTAAAGCAACGTACACGCATCAAACCATGCAATGCACCAGATTTTTCATGTCTGTGTACCAAACCAATTTCTGCCATACGCAAAGGCAAATCTCTGTAAGAATGCATCTCTTGTTTGTAAATCAGCATACCACCTGGACAGTTCATTGGTTTGATTGCATAATCTTCATCATCAATCACGGTAGTATACATATTTTCTTTGTAATGTTCCCAGTGACCACTTCTCAACCACAAATCTCTGTTCAAAATGATAGGAGAAGATACTTCCACATAACCTGCTTTTTTGTGTATTTCTCTCCAATATTCCAACAATGTATTTTTCAATACCATACCATTTGGCAGGAAAAATGGGAAACCTGGGCCTTCATCCAACATGGTAAACAGTTTCAATTCTTTACCCAATTTTCTATGGTCACGTTTTTTTGCTTCTTCTACCATTGTCAAATATGCTTCCAATTCGGATGCTTTTGGATAAGATGTACCATAGATACGAGAGAGCATTTTATTTTTTTCGCTGCCTCTCCAATAAGCACCTGCCACAGATGTCAATTTGATTGCTTTCACATATTTTGTGCTCATCAAGTGTGGGCCAGCACACAAATCTGTAAAGTCACCTTGTTTGTAGAAAGAAATCACTGCATCTTCTGGCAAATCCTGTATCAATTCTACTTTATAGGGTTCATTTCTCTCTTCCATATATTTGATTGCTTCTGCACGAGGCAAAGTAAAGCTTTCGATTGCCAAATCTTCTTTGACAATTTTTTTCATTTCTGCTTCAATGGCTTCCAATTCTTCTGGTGTAAACGCTTTATCTTTATCAAAATCATAGTAAAAACCATCTGCAATGGCAGGCCCTATCGCCAATTTTACATCAGGATACAATCTTTTTACAGCCTGTGCCAAAATATGAGATGTGCTATGACGGAATGCTACTTTACCCGCTTCATCATCAAATGTGCAAATGCTTACTTCTGCATCTTTGTCTACAACAAAACGCAAATCTTTTACTTCGCCGTCTACAATACCTGCACAAGCATTTCTTGCCAAACCTTCACTAATGGATTTTGCAATATCCAATACAGACATTGGGCTGTCAAATTCTTTTACTACGCCATCTTTTAATGTAATTTTCATACCATATCGCTCCTTTTTTGCATACTTTTTTGATTGCTTTTGGAAAGTGCGATTTTTTTGCAATAAAAAAATCCCGTCCACTTTCCTTACGGAAAAGGGACGAGAGTCATTATCTCCCGCGGTTCCACCCTTTTTGTTTCGCAAAACCACTCATTTTTAGGACGATAACGGAGTCACCGTGCCGTATTAAGGCAGCTCAGAGGTGGTTTTCATACACTTTTCAAATGAGGATACTCACAGCCCTATAATATATATCGGTATCCCTCTCTGTCCATTCGAAAAGGACTACTGTCCTCATCAACGCTTTATGGATAAGATTATAGCACACAATAAAATACTGTCAATACCTTTTTCAAATTTTTATTCAAAACCATTTATTTTTTTTGAAAAATGCAATACCAGCTACAACAAAAGCCAAAGAAACCAATATCACAATCAAATACCCATGCTTCCACTGATACTCTGGCATTTGAAAATTCATACCATACCAACCAGCAATCAATGTCAATGGCAAAAATATCGTTGTCACAACGGTAAATATTTTCATTGTTGTATTCAAACGTATGTCCACTTCTGCTTCATATGACTCTCGTACCTGTGTCACAGCTTCCCGCAAATTCAATATATTTTGATAACTGCGTTCTGTTTTTTTAGATAATCGTTTGAAAGAACCCAATGTTTTTTCATCAAAAATATCATTTTCATTTTCTATAATAATATCCAAAACATCTAATATTT
>JAHHTV010000223.1 GCA_020024395.1 Anaerotignum sp.
GCTTAAAAGCAGATTACAATAAAATTTTCCATAATGACATTATCACAGATTTGTTAAAAGTTTTGGGCTGTGGTGTGGAAATACAATCCAAACATAATACAGAATTAAATTCTTTTGACTTAAGCCAATTACGTTGGAGTAAAATCATACTTTGCACAGATGCTGATGTAGACGGATTTCAAATTCGGACATTGCTTTTGACAATGTTATACCGTTTGGCACCAACACTTATAAACGAAAAAAAGGTATATATTGCAGAGTCACCATTATATGAAATCACAAATGGAAAAAATACGTATTTTGCTTATTCTGATGCAGAAAAAAATAGCATTACTACAAAATTAAAAGGAAAAATCAAAATCAACCGTTCTAAGGGACTTGGTGAAAACCAACCTGAAATGATGTGGGAAACAACCATGAACCCTGAAACAAGACGTTTGATATTGGTTACACCAGATGAAATACAAAAAACACAAGATGTATTTGAGCTATTGCTTGGCGAAAATTTGACAGGCAGAAAAGAGTTCATTGCACAAGAAGGTCATAAGTACCTTGATTTTACAGATATCAGCTAAGAAAGGTCGTGTGATATCATGGCAAAAAAGAAAAATATTCCAACACATCAAGATAATTTTATACAAGAACAATCCATCATACAAACATTAGAGCAAAATTATATGCCCTATGCCATGAGTGTCATTGTTTCTCGTGCCATACCAGAAATTGATGGTTTCAAACCATCACATAGAAAATTATTATACACCATGTATGATATGGGATTATTGCGTGGTGACCGTACAAAATCAACAAACGTCGTAGGGCAAACCATGAAATTAAATCCCCATGGGGATAGTGCCATTTATGAAACATTGGTGCGTTTGACAGAGGGCAATGGTGCATTATTGACACCATTTATAGACTCCAAAGGCAATTTTGGGAAACAATATTCCAGAGATATGGCATATGCGGCTTCCCGTTATACAGAAGTCAAACTTTCTGGCATTTGTCAAGAAGTATTTGCAGATATTGATAAAAACACAGTGGATTTTATAGATAACTATGATGGCTCTATGCAAGAACCAGCATTGTTGCCAACAACATTTCCAAATATACTTGCAAATCCAAATATTGGTATTGCGGTTGGTATGGCAAGCTCTATTTGTAGTTTTAACCTTGCAGAGCTTTGTGAAGCCACTGCCGCTTATATCAAAAACAATCATGTCAATCTTTGTGAGATACTGCCCGCTCCTGATTTTTCCACAGGCGGTCAAATCATATATAATCAAAAGGAAATTGAACAAATTTATCATACGGGAAAAGGTAGTTTGAAACTGCGTGCAAAATATCGTTTTGATGCAGAACAAAATTGCATTGAAATTTATGAAATCCCATATACTACAAATTTAGAAGTCATTATTGATAAAATTATTGCATTGGTAAAAAGCGGAAAAGCAAGAGAAATTACAGATGTGCGTGATGAAACAGATTTGAAAGGATTAAAAATCACGGTTGATGTCAAAAAAGGCACAAAACCTGATTTATTGATGCATAAATTATATGCTTTTACACCTTTGGCAGATAGTTTTAGTTGTAACTTTAATGTACTCATTGATGGAAAACCCATGACATTGGGTATCCCTGAAATTTTAGAGCATTGGACAACATTTCGTATCAAAAGTATTCGTCGACAAATTGCATTTGATGTTTCAAAAAAATCAGAAAAATATCATTTGTTGCAAGGGCTTTCCAAAATACTACTGGATATTGATAAAGCAATTTCTATCATTCGACATACAGAAAAAGAACAAATGGTGATACCAAATTTGATGTCTGGTTTTGATTTGGATGCAACACAAGCAGAATACATTGCAGAAATGAAATTGCGAAACATTAACCAAGAATATATCATCAAACGTACAGAAGAAATGGCAGTATTAAAACAAGAAATACAAGATTTGCAAGATACATTGCAAAATGAAACCAAAATAAAAAATATTATTTGTCGTCAATTAAAACAAGTTGCAAAAAAATATGGGAAACCTCGTTGCACAGAAATTGTACAAGAAGAACAAATTGCAACAATCAAAAAAGAGGATTTCATTGAAGATTATGGTATCAAACTCTTTTTGACAGAACAAAATTATTTTAAGAAAATTTCTTTGGTATCTTTACGTTCCGCAGGAGAACAAAAAGTCAAAGAAGATGATAAAATTTTATGGGAAATCGAAACCACAAACCGTGCAGATATATTACTTTTTTCCAACCAACAAAATGTATATAAATTAAAAGCCAGTGATGTCACAGATACCAAAGCCAGTGCTATGGGAGATTATTTGCAAAATTTATTGGGTATGGAACCAGAAGAAAAAATCATCTATATGACAACCACATATGACTATCAAGGATATATGGTATTTTTCTTTGAAAACGGAAAAGCGGCAAAAGTACAACTTGCCGCATATGCGACAAAAAATAATCGTAAAAAATTGTTGAATGCCTATGCTGACCGCTCTCCACTTGTATATATGGAACATATCGAAACAGACAAAGAATATTTGCTTATGAGAAATGAAGACAAAGCAACTGTCATTTCCACAGAATTGCTTTCTGTCAGTGCATCAAAATCTGCTGTGGGTATGCAAGTCTATCAGCTCAAACAAAATAGCTGTGTAACAGCAGTCATACCTATAGAACATATTCATTTTGATGTTTCCTGTTATCGCAGTACCAAAATACCAAACACAGGCCATTTTATACAAGTCACAGATAAAATAGAATTATTC
>JAHHTV010000224.1 GCA_020024395.1 Anaerotignum sp.
TGTGGGGGTTTTGATATGTAAATTTTTAAAAATAGATAATATTTTTTCAATCAATCGACTACGATTATTTTTATATAATAGTAATTTTGTTGCAAATTCTGTATAAAATGCAATCCAACAGAAATCCGTATTTTTCATGTGTTCGCTCCTTGTTTGTTTTTTTATTGTTATTGTATCATATACAATCCAAAAGGTCACATATGAAAAGAAGAATTCTCTGAAAAATCAAAGAATTCTCCTTTTGAAATGACCAAATTGTTATTGTATACCAAAGTTTTCATCTGACGGTGGTATTGGACTGGTAGGTTCTTGCGGTATTGTGGTATCAGGTGGCATTTGTGGTTCCACAGGTGTTTCTGTATGGGTTGGTGTATCACCTGATGTATTTTCGTCACCTGGTTTATTGATGTCTGTTTCTGTATCTTCTGGTTCTGTTGGCTCTGCTGTGTGGGATAAGTCACAAGTTTGACTGATGTCAATATCCATATGTCCAGCAGCAATAGAGCCAGGTTTACTCAAAACCTTTGTGCCATCTACCGCAAGCACAACTGTCATTTTATCTGTTTCTGGACAATTTTCGCCTGCCAATTTGCCAGATTCTTTACACACAACAAATGATTTGTGTGCATCACATACTTTTCCGCTGCCTTTGTAATCAGAAGCGGCAATATCGGAACGTGTGCTATAACCGTAATAATCTTGGCTACACAATGCTGTTGCAGTGTTGCCTGTTACAGCACAAACGGTCAGATTGACAATGCCAGCTGGTTTTGCAAAATCTTTGTTTGGTAGATTTTCGTGTATTTGGCTCATCACATGACGCCAAATTTTCAAATGGGCACTACCAGATACATGCATTTGTTTTGATGTGTCATATCCCATCCAAATACCTGCTGTGTAATATGGTGTATAGCCATAAAATGTCAAATCGACATTATCATTTGTGGTACCTGTTTTACCAGCAAGTGTCATACCGCTAAGTCTTGCTGCACCACCTGTACCGCCTGTGATAACATCTTTCATCATATCTGTCAACAAATAAGCGGTGGTTTCTTTTAATACCCTTGTACCAACTTTATTGCGGTTATCGAGTAATACATTGCCGTCGTGGTCGTATACAACGGTATAATAGAGTGGTTCATAATAAGTACCACCATTTGCAATGGTTGCATAAGCACCTGTCATTTCCAATACAGAAACCCCTTGTGTCAAACCACCAAGTGCAGTGGTTGCGGCTTTGTCTTCTTCGGTGATGTGTTCCAAACCGAGTTTTTTCATGTATTCGTAAGACGTTTCGGCACCAACCATCATAAATGTTTTAACAGCAAGTATATTCATGGAGTCACGAATACCTTCTCTGACAGTCAAAGGCCCGAAAAATCTTCCTTGCCAGTTTTTGGGTGACCATGAACCATATGTCACAGGTTCATCAATGATGACAGAACCAGGCATCAAAATGCCAGTATCAATCGCAGGGGCATAAGATGCCAAAGGCTTCATAGCAGAACCTTGTTGTCTTAACCCTTGTGTTGCACGGTTGAATACAGAGTCACCTGGTTTTTGCCCTCTGCCACCCACAACGGCTTTGATATGGCCGTTGTGTTGGTTCATAATGACCATAGCAGATTGTAATGATTTGGATATGGTGACTTTGTCCAGTACCAATGTATGTGTGCTGTCAAGCAATTCGTCTTTGACAGATTGTACAAAAGCGTTGACTTCTGCTTCACTGTTGACAGTTGTACGCCGTTCATAATGCGATTGATTGGTTGCTTCATCTGGATTTGTGGTATCTAGTACAGAAATCAAATATGTAACATCTAACACACTATCACTTGGTGGGAACATACTGTCATCAACGAATGTATTATCCAATATATTTTGCATATTGACACTCATGGTTGTATGTATTTGCAAACCATTGTTATAAATCATTTTATATGCCTGTGCAGAAGTGTAGCCAAGTTTTGATAAATCTTTTGCAAGCTGGTCAATCATTGCCTCTACAAAATAGTTATGGTTGGCAACGCCCGTTTCTTCCTGTGTGGTATTACAAACCAAATTGCTGTAGATGTCTTCTGCCAATGCGGCATCATGCTCGGATTGTGTAATAAATTCCAATTCCAACATTTTATTCAGTACCAGTGTTTGTCTTTTTTTGTTATTTTCTGGGTTGCTGTCAGGTGCATATAACGTTGGATTATTTGTAATGGAAGCGATACTTGCACTTTCTGCCAATGTCAAATCAGAAACATGTTTGCCAAAATAATATTGCGATGCTGCCTCTACACCATTCAAACCGTGACTAAGTGCAATGGTATTGAGATATAATTCCAATATGTAATCTTTTGCAGCTTTTTTGGATCCAAGTTGGTCTTCTAAATTATCTTCTAAATTGATTGCCAGATATTGTTCTTTGACTTTTCTGGTAATACTTTTTTCATTGCCTAATGCTTCGTTTTTGATAAGTTGCTGTGTAATGGTACTTGCACCTTGTGAAAATTTCAAGTTTTTTATATTTTCTACCATTGCACGGAATATCCCACGCATATCAATACCACCATGGTCATAAAAACGTTCGTCTTCAATGGCAACAGCTGCGTGTTGTAGATGCAGTGGAATTTCTGATAAATTCACATATTCTCTGTTTTCATTTCCATGCAGTTTGTCTATTTCGTTTCCTTGGTCATCATAAATAATAGAAGTATAGGACTGCGGCATGACATCAGATGTATTTAACATTTCTGTGCCTTGCAAAATACCGAACACAGTACCAAGTC
>JAHHTV010000225.1 GCA_020024395.1 Anaerotignum sp.
CTCCATCTTTTACAAAAAATAGATTTTCTTTTTGTAGATACCCTTTGACAGCATCTTCAATGCCTGTACAAGTTAAAAACGCCTGCAAACCGTTTATACTTTCCATCAGATAACGTTGCCGATGTTCGTCCAATTCTGAAAGCACATCATCCAATAACAACACGGGCTGTTCTCCTGTTTCTTGTTGTATCAATTCTATTTCGGCTAATCTGGCAGAAAGTACCGTTGTGCGTTGTTGTCCTTGAGAGCCAAACTGTTTGACATCTTTTCCATTTACCAAAAATAAAATGTCATCTTTATGGGGGCCTATTTGTGTACTACCTGTAAAAATATCCCGTTCCAAACTTTTTTCCAAACGCTCTGCAAAAACGTTTGCCTCGCAATTTGGCTTATATTCCGTTTTTAAGCAATCTTTCCCTCCTGTAAGGGCTTCTTGCTTTTTTGCTGCAATATCGTCTAAGCGGCTTAAAAATTTGGCTCTAGTGGCAATAATTTTTTTACCATAAGCAACGAGCTGGCTATCCCATACAGAAAGTGTATCAGAAAAACGGGGTTTTTGTTTGATTTCTTTGAGTAAATGGTTGCGTTGTTTTAGTATACGATAATACTGCTGCAAATCATAATAATACACATGGCTGATTTGACAAAGCTCCATATCCAAAAAACGCCGACGTTCTGCTGGGCCATCTTTTATCAATGACAAATCTTCTGGTGAAAATATCACAGCATATAATGTCCCAAAAAGCTCTCCCATTTTTTTTACAGCCAAACCATTGACAGCAATGCCTTTCTTTTCTTCCCGTTTCAAATGCACATCAATACGGTCACTACGGTTTTTTCGCAGTACTTCCATACGAATATGGCTTTCTTCTGCACCAAATGCAATCAGTTGTTGCTCAGTTTTGCCACGCAAAGAGCGACCTAATGCACAAAAATACAATGCCTCTAAAAAATTGGTTTTTCCTTGTGCATTTTCTCCATAAAACACATTGATACCTGCTGCTGGTGTGATATGCAGTTTTGATAAATTGCGAAATTGTTGTAATGATACTTCTTTAATTTGCATAAAAACACACCTTTTTATTATAAATATAAATTATGCATATTTTGCATATACTTTTTTGAGTAAAATTGTGATTTATCAGACAAACATTATTTTCTATATCATGGTTGTTCTGTCACAACCATCACTTTTCCTGCACCTTTGACTTCTACAATATCACCATTTCTGATTTTTTTACCACGTTCTGTTGCCATCACATCATTGACAAATACCAAACCATCTGCCAAAAATACTTTGACATCAGAACCTTGGTCAATCAATCCAGCTAATTTCAATACTTGTTGTAATTTGATAAAATTTGTATGAATATAAACTTTCTCCATATTATTTTCCTCCTTACATACGCAAAGGCAATATCAAATACTGATAAGCACTGCCTTCTAGCGGTACAATGGTACAAGGACTTAAAGAACCTGTAAAGCGAATGACCACTTTTTCATCTTCAATGGCACGCAGTGCTTCAATCAGATAACGAGGATTGAATGCAATTTGCATTTCATCACCATCTGTTTCATTTTGCACTTCTTCATACGCAGTACCCATATCACTTTTTGCAGTCAATATCAATTTGTTTGGCTTTAATTCTAAACGAACTGGTGTTTTACGATTATCACGAGAAACTAAAGAAGCTCTTTCCAATGCTTGTATCAATTCCGCAGTATCTATAATAATTTTTGTTTTATAATCTTCTGTAAAATTGTTTTCATAGCTAACATAATCCCCTTCTAACAAACGAGAAACCATTGTTGCCATACCCAAATCAAATAAAACGTGTTTTTCTGTAAAGTACAGTTGTACCATATCTTCATCTTCTTGTGAAAGAATTTTTGTTAATTCCAGTAATGTTTTTCCAGGTATTACAACATTTTTAGGTGTAAAAGGGTGATTGAGTGGTGTTTTTCGGAATGAAATACGATATCCATCAATAGATACTACACGAAAACAACCTTCTTTCATTTCAAATAATTCGCCAGTTAATATTTGTTTTGTAGTTTCTTGTGAAATAGAAAATATAGTTTGGCGAATTAAATGGCGTAATTCATTTTGTTTTAATATATAAGCATCTTGTTGTTCTATGGTTGGTAATGCTGGAAAATCTTCTCCACTTTGTCCCATAATGGTAAAACGAGATGTACCACCTGTAATGGTAATGCTTTGATTTGTATTTGTTTCTAATAATACTTCTTCGCCATTTAAACGTCTAATAATCTCATGGAATATTTTTGCTTCTATTGCAATTTCACCTGTTTGTAAAATTTCTGCATCAATAGGTGCTGTTTGTATTCCCAGTTCTAGGTTATTACTTGTCATAGTAAATCCTTTTTCATTTGCAGTTAATAATATACATTCTAATACAGGAAGTGTCGTTCGTACAGAAACAGCTTTGTTCACAATATTGATGAAGTTCAGTAGTGTATCTTTTTGACAGATGAGTTTCATAGTTATATACATCTCCTTTTTTACACAAATATTAATAAAATAATAAACATTTAATCCGTAGTCGTAGTCGTAGGGGCTGTGAGTTTGTGGATAACTGAAAAAATTATTGAAAAATCAAATAAAAATAATCGTGGATAACAATGTGGAAATATTAAAAATAAAATTTTAGTTATACACAAAATCCACAATTATGAAAAGTGATATAAAATTGTCCACAAGATATCCAAAAGTTATAAACAGCAATTTGTGGAT
>JAHHTV010000226.1 GCA_020024395.1 Anaerotignum sp.
TTTTGTCAATATTGATATGGTAGATGGATTAGCAAGCAGGGCATCTGTTGTGAAATTTATCAAAATCAATACATTGGCAGATGGTGTTGTCAGTGCAAAAGCATCTGTATTACGTGCCGCAAAAGAAATAGGTTTATATACAGTACATCGTTTTTTTATTTTAGATTCTATGTCATATCGAAGTATCGGAAAACAGTTAGAAATTAGTAAAGCAGATTTTATCAACATTGTGCCAGGGTGGCCAATGATGGTGGAATGGGCAGTAAAAGAACATAAAAAACCAGTGATTGCCGCAGGTTTGGTTTGTGATAAAGAGCTTGTGGTGGATAATTTGAAAGCAGGAGCAATTGCGATTTGTAGTACAAATCATAATGTATGGGAGTTATAAAATATCAAAAAATCATGCATAGTGATTTGTTCATTTCAAAATAAAAATGATAAAAAATGTTAGGAGAATTCTTTTCTAAAAGAATTCTCCTATTTGTTTTATGGTAATGATTTACCAAACAATGTTTGTATGTTTTCTTTTGAAAAACAGCCAAGCAGATACAGAAAAAATAAATATAAAATCCCCATACCAGTAAAAGAAAGCAAAAATAATAATTTTGATGATTGACTGATTTGTATTGCATAACGGGTAAGCAATGCAGCGGCACTACCTGCCAAAAGTGGCTTTACAAAACAATCAAAAAATGGGAAAGAAACGCCTGTGCGTTGTTTTAGTTTTTGTAAGGATAGTATTGTCACAACAATGAGGCTGAGAAACCAACCTGCATAAAATGCACTCAAACCATAATATGGCACACCAAACCAAACAAAAGCAATGCTCAACAATGATGAGAGTATATGACTCCAAAATAAGAAAAATTGTTCTCCAAAACCATTCAGTAGTCCACTCAATGTTGTTTGCCCATAAATAAAAGGACAAAGAAAAGCAAGCGGAAATAGTAATGTTCCAAGATTGCTTTGGTTATAAACAATATAGCAAATTTCCATAGGGAATACCGCAAAAATACAAGCAGAACCAATACCAAGTATAGATGTGAACAACAATGTTACAGAAACCGTACGTTGTATGCGGGTGTGTTGGCTGACAGCACAGGCTTCTGATATTTCAGGTACTAATGAAACAGAAAATGCCAAAAGTACGGCTGATGGCAACATCAACAACGGCATAACCATACCAGTCAGTTCCCCATATGCAGATAATGCTTCTGTGGCTGTGTAGCCAAAATCTTCTAATTTATGGGGAATTAAAATGTTTTCCATAGCACCCAATAAAGAGTCCATGATGCGGGTGGTTGCCAATGGTATGACCATTGCAAGTATCATAGCAGTACAGGCTGTGGAGGATAATGCGGGGCGTTTGATGAATTTATGCCGTTTTTTGAAATAGAGGTAGCCAAAAAATGTATATACAAATGAGCCAAATTCACCCAACACAATACCACATACGGCAGCAAGACAAGCATATTCCAAGCCTTTTGGCACAAAAAAGCCAGATAGTAAAAAAATAGCACCAATACGCAATGTTTGCTCTAGTACTTGTGATATGGCAGGTACGCTCATATGTTGTAATCCCATAAAAAAGCCACGCAAACAAGAACCAACTGCCATAAATGGTATTGCAAATGCGAGCAAACGCAATGAAAGTGCTGTGCGTGGTTCTTTTAAAATATGTATGGATATTTCATCAGAAAAGCAAAATAATAAGATACTAAATAGTATACTAATGCCACAACACATCATAATAGATTGTTTGACAATTCTGCCAATGGTTCCCGTTTCTCCTTTGATATGTTCGGCGGCAGTTAGGCGAGATATGGTTGTGGTAAATCCTGCGGCTGTTATGCTCCATGATAATGTATATAAAGGCAGTATGAGTTGATACAATCCCATACCTTCAGAGCCGATGAATTTTGACATAAAAATGCGGTAAAAAAACCCCATAAATTTTGTAATAAAATTGGCAGATGCCAATATACAAGTACCAATCAAAAGTTTTTGACGACGCATGAATGTACTCCTTATGATAAAAATGATTGATACAGTATATGAACAAAGACAAAATATCATGAATGTTTTTGTAACAAAAACAAATATCAAAATTTGTTATATAAAATAAATGCAAACTTTGTGTATGAAAATATATAAAATATATAGAATATTCTTTGGGATAATGATTTTCTAAAAATGACAAAGGAGGAATTCTATGAAAAATAAAACAGAATTGAAAAAGAATTTGGGTATGTCCACAGCAATGGCAACAGTTGTTGGTTGTGTTATCGGTTCTGGTGTATTTTTCAAGCCACAAGCAATTTATACCATAACTGGTGGTGCACCTGGTTTGGGTATGTTGGCATGGCTGATAACAGGTTTTATTTGTATTGCGGCTGCTATGACATTTGCAGAAATTGCCATTATGATACCAAAAACAGGTGGCATGGTTACATATTTGGAAGAAGCATTTGGCAAAAAAGTTGGATTTTTAACAGGTTGGATGCAGACGGTATTATTTTACCCTGCCATGATTGCAGCTTTGGCAGTTGTATTTACAGAGCAGGCATCATTATTTATTGGGAAAGGATATGACATACCAGTTGCTTTGTTTTGTATTATGATTGCAATGATGTTGAATAGTTTGGGTGCTGCGGTTGGTGGTGTAGCACAGATTATATTTACAATTTGTAAATTGATACCATTATTTTTATTGATGATTTTTGGTTTTTTGGAAGGTTCTGGAG
>JAHHTV010000227.1 GCA_020024395.1 Anaerotignum sp.
AGCATGGGAATATACCGAAGAATTGCATCTGCCTAAAATATTTTTTATTAACCAAATGGATGACGAAAATGCAGATTTTGAAAAAACATTGGCAGAATTGCGTTCTACATTTGGTAAAGCGGTTGCACCTTTGCAAATTCCTTTTAATGACGAAAATGGAAAATTTATTGGTTTTATCAATTTGATTAAAAGAGATGCCAGAAAAAAAGTCAATGGCAAATTGGAACATTGTGAAATGCCAGAGGACAAAAAAGACCAAGTGGAAGTATTGCGTTCTATGCTGATTGAAGTGGCAGCAGAAAGCGATGACGAATTGATGGAAAAATTCTTTAATGATATAGAGCTGACAGAAGAAGAAATTTATGATGGTTTGCAATATGGCATCAAAAACCATACAATTGCACCAGTTATGTGTGGTGCATCTACATTGGGATATGGTGTGAAATTGCTTTTGAATACCATTGTAAGATTTACACCTCCCGCAATTGAAGCAAGACCGAATTTCCATGCATTCCATGATGGAAAAGATGTTGTATATTGTTCTAGTGATGACGAAAGATTTTCTGCATTTGTATTCAAAACCATTGCAGACCCTTATATCGGTCGGTTGAATTTGTTCCGTGTGATGACAGGCAAATTGGATGCAACGATGAGCGTTTACAACGAAGAAAAAGATACTGTCGAAAAAGTTTCTCACCTATATGTTATCAGAGGAAAAGAACAAATTGAAGTAGATGAATTGCATTCTGGTGATATTGGGGCTTTGGCAAAATTGTCAAATACTTCTACACAAGATACACTGTCTTTGAAAGATGCGAATATTATTGTACCAAAAATAAATTTGCCAAGTTCTGTACTGTCTATGGCAATCGTTGCAAAAGGCAAAGGCAATGAAGATAAATTGTCCGTAGCACTTGCGAAAATCAGAGAAGAAGACCCCACACTGAAAATGGAAGTGAATGCAGAAACAAAACAGACATTGATATATGGTATTGGGGAACAACAGCTTGATGTTATGGTAAATAAATTGAAAACAAAATATAAACTGGATGTGGAATTGGTTGACCCTATCATTCCTTATAGAGAAACCATAAAATCAAAAACATCTGTTAGAGGAAAATATAAAAAACAATCTGGTGGACATGGACAATTTGGTGATGTTGTGATTGAATTTGAACCAAGTGGCGATTTGACACAGCCTTATGTATTTGAAGAAAAAGTATTTGGTGGTTCTGTGCCAAAACAATATTTCCCTGCTGTGGAAAAAGGTTTGCAAGAATGCGTATTATCTGGTATTTTGGCTGGATATCCTGTGGTAGGATTGAAAGCAACATTGACAGATGGCTCTTATCACCCTGTGGATTCCTCTGAAATGGCATTCAAAATGGCAACATCTGTGGCATTCAAAGAAGGTATTCCGCAAGCGAAACCAACCATATTGGAGCCGATAGAACATGTGGAAGTTCTGATTCCCGAAAAATATATGGGGGATATTATTGGGGATATTAACAAACGTAGAGGTCGTATTTTGAGCATGGATGCTGTTGGTAGCAAAAAATGCGTTGTGGCAGAAGTGCCTGCATCAGAAATGCACAAATATGCTACAGATTTGCGTTCTATGACACAAAGCAGAGGCGATTACAGACATTATTTTGAACGTTATGAAGAAGCACCCGCAGAAATACAAAAAAGAATTATTGCAGCAAAGGCAGAACAAAAATAAGTCATAAATAACTTGCAAACAGGGTGACGATATGTTACCCTGTTTTTGATAAAGGAGGCGAATGAATATGATAGATGTAGCAATCATTGGTGGTGGCCCTGCCGCATTATCCGCAGCAGTGAATTGTCGCCAGAGAAATAAAACCGTCACCGTATTTGGTAGAAGTTTGGATAGTTCGTTGTTATATGCAGCGGAAAAAGTGGATAATTATTTAGGTTTGCCTGATGTGACAGGCGAGGAGTTGCTCAATCAGTTTTATGCACATGCTGTAAAAAGTGGTGTGGAATTCAAAGAAAGTCGTATCACACAGATGTTGTCTATGGGCGAATATTATATGATAAATGCAGATAACCAATTTATAGAAGCAAAAGCGGTGATATTGGCAACTGGTCTGAGCAAAAGTAGAGGGATTGCAGGAGAAGCTGAAAATTTGGGAAAAGGTGTCAGCTATTGTGCAACTTGCGACGGTATGTTGTATAGAGGAAAAAAAGTTGTGGTTGTGGCAGAAAATGATGAAGGTGAAGCAGAAGCGAATTTTTTGGCAGATATTTGTGAAAGTGTGTTATATTTGCCGCTATATCAGCCTGTTTTGCAGTTAAAAGAAAATATTGAAGTGTTACAAGGCAAGCCCAAAAAGGTATTATCTGAAAATGGAAAAGTGACAGGTTTGGAATTGGATAGCCAAACCATTTCTTGTGATGGTGTGTTCTTTGCGAAAAATTCTATGCCACCAGATAGTTTGTTATATGGTTTGGAAACAGATGGAAAAAATATTGTGGTAAACCGTAGTATGGAAACCAATTTGCCTTTTGTGTATGCGGCAGGAGATTGCACAGGGGCACCGTATCAAATTGCAAAAGCAGTTGGGGAAGGGTTGATTGCAGCGTTGTCGGCAGCATCTGCACTGGATGCAGCAGCACGAAAAAAAGCATAATCTTTTCATTAGATTTTTAAAAAATAAAGAAAATAAAAGAAAACAGGAG
>JAHHTV010000228.1 GCA_020024395.1 Anaerotignum sp.
CATATGTGATATCAACCACTTTGCCATACATACCATTGTTTGTGACAATCATGTCACCCACTTCGATTGCTTTTCTTTGTTCTGCCAATGCTTTTTCTCTTTTTTGTGTTGGTCTTACAGACAAGAAATACATAATCAGTATCAACGCAACACAATAAATGACAATCAACATCACAGGGTTCATGTTACCAAAAAGTCCACCAGATGTTGCAGGCTGACTACCTGTTTGTGCAGTACCACCATTTGCACTTATTGTTGTGTTGACATCCAACAAAAATGCTGTAAAGCTGTTCATTTTTTTCTCTCCTAACATACATAAAATTCTGAAACACAGTATTACTATTATATCCAAGTTTTATAAACACGTCAAGACTTGTTACTTTCCGTTTTGATTAAAACCTTCTAATTTTGCTTTTTTGTATTCTGTAAAACGGTCTTGTTCCAGTGTCTCACGAATTTCTGCCATCATGGTATTAAAGAAATACAAATTATGCAATACACAAAGACGCATTGCCAACATTTCTTTTGCCTTAAACAAATGACGGATATATGCTTTTGTATATCTTCTACAAGCGGGACAGTTGCAAGTTTCATCAATCGGTGTATCATCCAATTCATATTTTGCATTCATCAAATTCAATTTTCCTTTATTTGTGTATACATGTGCATGTCTACCATTTCTTGCAGGCAACACACAGTCAAAGAAATCCACACCACGTTCCACAGCTTCCAATATATTTTCTGGTGTACCAACGCCCATCAAATATGTTGGTTTATTTTGTGGCAAATATGGCACCACTTCTTCCAATATACGATACATTTCTGCGTGTGTTTCTCCAACAGCCAGACCCCCAATGGCATATCCGTCCAAATTCATATCAGAAATCCGTTTTGCATGTTCAATACGAATATCCTCATATGTTGCCCCTTGGTTAATGCCAAACAACATTTGTTTTTTGTTTATGGTATCATCTAATTGGTTTAATCTGTACATTTCTTTTTTGCAACGTTCCAGCCATCTTGTTGTTCTTGCCACAGAGTCCAGCACATATGCTCTTTCTGCTGGAATACCGATACATTCATCAAACGCCATTGCAATGGTTGATGCCAAATTGGATTGTATTTGCATACTTTCTTCTGGACCCATAAATATTTTTCTGCCATCAATATGGGAGCGAAATGTCACACCTTCTTCTGTGATTTTGCGTAGTGTTGTCAATGAAAACACCTGAAAACCGCCAGAGTCTGTCAAAATAGGCTTGTCCCAAACCATAAATTTATGCAATCCACCCAATTTTTTGACCACTTTATCACCCGGACGCAAATGCAAATGATATGTGTTTGACAATTCCACTTGACAATTTACCTGCTGTAAATCTTCTGTTGACACAGCCCCTTTGATTGCCCCCAAAGTTCCCACATTCATAAATACGGGCGTTTGTATCACACCATGTGGTGTATGAAATTCGCCTCTTTTTGCCCTACCGCAAGTTTTTAATACACGATACATAATTTTCCTCATTTCTTTGCTTTTTTATGGTTATTATCATATCTGTTTTTTGTTTCAAATTCAAGGTTTTTCTAAAATTCTTCGTTTTTGTCCGCTCCCCTCTTGACACATGCCTTTTTTGTGCCGTATCATTATTGGAAAAAAAGAACGGAGAATATCTTATGTCTATTGATTTCATTGCAACCACAACATTTGGCTTAGAAGCTGTTGTGAAAAGAGAATGTCAGGCACTTGGCTTTCAAAATATCAAAACATCTGATGGTAAAGTTGAATTTACTGGCACAGAAGCCGATATTCCAAAAGCCAATTTATGGCTTCGTTGTGCAGGACGTGTCTGGGTAAAAATGGGGACATTTTGTGCTGTCACATTTACAGAACTATTTGACCAAACAAAAGCACTGCCTTGGGCGGATTGGATACCCGAAGACGGAAAATTTACCGTTGTTGGAAAATCTGTAAAATCCACATTGTTCAGCGTTTCTGACTGCCAAGCCATTGTCAAAAAAGCAGTTGTAGAAAAACTCAAACAAACATACAAAACAGATTGGTTTGATGAAACAGGTGCTTCTTACACCATACAAGTTGGTATATTAAAAGATGTTGTCACACTTGCCATTGACACAAGCGGTTCTGGTCTGCACATGCGGGGATATCGTGCCAATGCTCTGGATGCACCATTAAAAGAAACATTAGCCGCTGCCATGATACAATTAAGTTATTGGCGAAAAGACCGTATTTTATTAGACCCTTTTTGTGGTTCTGGTACCATTCCCATAGAAGCTGCCATGATTGCCCGCAATATTGCCCCTGGCATCCATCGCAAATTTGCCTCCGAAGAATGGGAACGCATTGGTGCAGATGTCTGGAAAAAAGCTCGTAAAGAAGCATATGCCGCAATCAATTATGATGCTATGCCAGAATTATATGGCAGTGACATCGACCCTGCTGCCATAGAACTTGCAAAAGCCAATGCCGAAAAAGCAGGTGTTGATGATTGTATCACATTTTCTGTCAAACCTTGTCAAGAAATCACACTACCTGGCAAATATGGTGTCATGATTACCAATCCACCTTATGGCGAACGTATTGGTGAATTAAAAGAAGTAGAAAATATGTATCGTGCTTTGGGAGGCATTATGCAGTCAGACACCACATGGTCTACCTATTTGATTACTTCTATGGAATATTTTGAAA
>JAHHTV010000229.1 GCA_020024395.1 Anaerotignum sp.
TATTATCATAATAAAGTATTGTGAAGGATATATTATGAGAAAATTATTATTTTGTACAATATTATTTCTGACGCTATTGCCACGTACTGCTTTTGCTTATTTTATACCAGAAAAACATGATATACTTTTTGCAGACAGCAAAGATATTGCTTATGTAAAACTACAACATCATGGTTTTTCTGTTTATTTTACAGAAAAACATGATATTGCCGATTTTCACATCATTGCAATATGATGAAAACAATAAAACTGTACATCATATCTGTTGCCCTCCTAAATACGAAGTGGTGTTTTGTGATGTGGATGGCAACATATGGGGGTTAAATATATATTATTACTATACAACTGAAGAAAATGGTTCAAATAACAACAATTACATGAATTTAGACATAAACTCCAGTAAACAACTTGATACATTTTTGATGGAAAAATATAAAAGTAACCCTTATGTGCAAGATGATATATCTCTTGCTGAAATCTTGCAACAGCAGAAATTAAACCTTGATGTAAAACCATATACAAATACGTTATATTTTCGTGATTCCAACCATACACAAAAAATAGAAAATGCATCTTCTTATTTTTATGATGGATACCAATATTTTCAGTTAACAGACGTTGCCAAAATTTTGGGGTATCAAGTATCTTGGGACGATTACCAAAAATACATCATACTCAATAAAGATAAAAATTATCAAGACATTAAAAATTTATCAAAAATAGAAACACCCATATCATCTTATCCGTTTACACATCAACGGATTATCATAAAAGAACAACCTTATGATAAAGTATTTTTTAATGTACAATGTATCAATGTCAATGGAATATCCTATTTCAAATTAAGAGATTTACAACCAATGATGCATTTTGTATGTCTATGGGACAATCAAAACCATGCTCTTACAATAGAACAAAAAGAAACACCAAAAAATGCCTATATCATACCCTAAAATATAAAACCCAAAATATAAAAAAACAGAGCATACTTCTTGTATGCTCTGTTTGTATTTCATATCAAAAACATTCTTTTAATGTTCCAACTGTTCCAAATCTTTCAAATAATCTGTTTCACAACAAAATTCATATTCTGCTTCTTTTGCATATTGTTTGACTGCTGTTGTGGATTTATTGATGGGCTGCAGTGTACCTGCCCCCGCTACACAACCACCAGGGCAAGCCATGCCTTCCAACAAATAACCATTATATTTTCCAGCTTTTGCAAGTGTCATCAATTTTTTACATTCACGCAATCCCTGCGCACTTTCCACTTTGATATCTTCTTTTTCCGGATACATTTGTTTGATGCAGTTTACAACCGCAGTTGCAACACCACCAGCAATCGCAAAGTTTCTGCCGTCTGTACTTGCTTCTGAAACTTCTTTTTCTTCTTCTATAGTGTTCAAATCAATATTTTTTGCTTCAAACAATCCCATCATTTCTTCAAA
The DNA here is from genome assembly GCA_020024395.1 of Anaerotignum sp. GTDB lineage: Bacteria > Bacillota > Clostridia > Lachnospirales > Anaerotignaceae > Anaerotignum. The sequence goes on from JAHHTV010000229.1 coordinate 1,449, forward strand.
TGTCAACACAAAGTCCACATCACTTCTAACACTTTTTCTACTTGCTTCCAATTTTTTTGCTGCACAAGGCCCAATAAATACCACTTTAGAATCTGGGTGTTTCATTTTAATCAAACGCCCTGTCAATACCATTGGTGTCAATGTCATAGAAACGCAATCTTTGAATTCTGGGAATAATTTTTTCGCCATCACAGACCAAGCAGGGCAACAAGATGTTGCCATAAAAGGCAGTTTTTCTGGCACATTTTCGATAAAGTCTTTTGCTTCATCAGATGCACACAAATCCGCACCCACAGCCACTTCAATGACATCAGCAAAGCCCAATTCTTTCATTGCCGCACGCAATTTACCAGGGGTAACTTTTGGCCCAAACTGTCCAACAAATGCAGGGGCAACCGCTGCATATACACGATGTCCTTCTTTCATTGCTTGTATCAGCTGGAAAATCTGTCCTTTGTCTGCAATCGCACCAAAAGGACAATTCACCAAACACATACCACAAGAAACACACTTGTCATAATCAATTTGTGCTCTACCATATTGGTCAGAACTAATCGCATCAATACCACAGGCTGCTGCACAAGGTCTTTCTTGACGGATAATTGCATTGTATGGGCAAACATCTACGCATCTACCACACTGTATACATTTTTCTTGGTCAATGACAGATTTGCCGCCTATCATATGAATGGTGTCTTTTGGACAAACCTGTGTACAAGGGTGTGCCAAACAACCTTGACAACCATTTGTCACAATGATATGTTTTTCTGGACACGCATGGCATGCAAACTTAATAATATTAATCAAAGGGGGGTCATAATATTTTTTTGCAATGGCACTTTCTTCGATATTTTCAGAAACAGGTGCAGATTCTGCGGCAGTTCTCACTGGCAGACCAATGGCAAGACGTAAACGTTCCCCAATGATTGCACGTTCCAAAAAAATACTTTCTCGATAGGATGCCAATTCACCCGGCAATATTTTGAATGGAAGCTGTTCAATTTTTTTTGCGTAATCTCCACCCTCATATGCCAATCTTGCAACTTCTGTAAATACTTTTCTGTGGATATCTGTTACAGATGTATAAATCCCTCTCATATTTCTACTCCTTCATGTCATGGTATTTTAATTCAGATATTTTGCACGAAACAAATTATAACATTTATCGAATTTTGTTGCAATTATTACTTTTTGAAAATTATT
>JAHHTV010000023.1 GCA_020024395.1 Anaerotignum sp.
CAGACTGTAAATCTGTTGCGATAGCTTCGAAGGTTCGAATCCTTCTCCGCCCATTTTGTTTTTTATATTGCCGCGGAGTGGAGCAGTCCGGTAGCTCGTCGGGCTCATAACCCGAAGGTCGTCGGTTCAAATCCGGCCTCCGCAATGAAAAAAAGAGATACAGTAGTATCTCTTTTTTTGTTGTATGGTTTATATGTGGTCTACCCAATATAATATGGCATTTTGCAAAAATGCAGCACAACCAGAAACATTTTTATCATAATATGCTGTAAAACGTGTGTCTTGTGTGTAAAGCATAGTAATGCCTTTGTGTATATTGGTTTGATATTCTTGTAATGTCATGCCAAGCCATTCTTTGTGTAATACCACAATCCGTTTTGCTGTTTCGCTTTTGGGTGATATATTTTGTAATACGGCTTGTTCTAGTTGTATTTGTATTTCGTGTTTTAGGTTTTGGAACCGTTCATAATCTGCCATTGTCATATTTCTGATTTTTTCATGTGTAGCATTGATTTCTGCATGTCCATATTGTTTACGTAATTCTGTACCATATGTTGCTTCATGTGCGGATATGACTTGCTCTTTGAAGCACATAAATTTTTCTGTATCTTGCATCGTTTTTTCTCCTTTCTGGTCTGATATTGTTTTTTGTACGGTTTGTATCATCTGTGTCAGTTGATTTTGTTGTTTTTGCAGTGAAAGTAAATGATTTTCTAATGCTTGTAATATGTCAAAATCTTCTTGATACAATATGTTGTGAATGTCTGATAAACAAAATCCACGTACTTTGTAAAATAATATTTGTTGTAATAGATTGACTTGTTTGTTTTCATAATAACGACAACCTGTTTTATCTGTATAAGCAGGTGGAAGTAATCCAATTTCATCATAATATCGCAATGTGCGACTACTGATACCAGATAATTTTGATAATGTTGTAATGGAATATGTCATGACAAATACCTCCTTACAAAATTAGCATACACCTTTGCGTTGCGGCAATGTCAATGGTTTTTATAAAAATTTTTGGACAGTTTTTTTATTTCATGATACACTATGTTTGGAGAATATATTTTGACTGCGATATTAAGGAGGTTTTTTAATATGGAAGAATGTAAAATGATGCCGCAAGAGGCAGGAGAACGTGCAAAAGATTATTTTCGGAAGGGTCTAAATTGTACAGAATGTGTTATGGCAACTTTTTTAGATATACATGGCTCTGATTTTCCAAGAGCGATATTGAGTTTGGCAACAGGTTTTGGTGGTGGTATGGGACATACCAAAAATACCTGTGGGGCGATTACAGGGGCTGTGATGGCATTATCTGCTGTGGTTGGCAGAACAGACCCTTTGGAAAAAGAAACAATGGCAGAACGTGTGCAGGAATTGAAAAAAATATATGATATAGAAGGTCGTATGGTAGAAGAAATCAAACAAAAATATGGTACATTGATTTGCAGTGAACTTTCTGCACCAATGGGCGATTTTGAAGGTAAAGCAAGAAAGAAAAATTGTTTACAGATGGTTGGTGAATGTACAGAAATTGCTATGCGATATGTGTTGGAAGCAGAACAAAATGCCAAAACAGAATAAAAAACAAAAGGAGAACTATGGTATGAAAAAATCTGTATTTTGGGTACTTTGTTTTTGTCTACTATCTGTTTGTGTGGTGTCTGTAACAGCACATCCGCTTGTGCGTGTGTATGTGAATGGTACACAAGTGGCATTTGACCAACCACCCATCATAGAAAATGATAGAACATTGGTACCTATGCGACGCATATTTGAGGCAATGGGCATAGAAGTAAAATGGTCTGAACCAACACAAACCATTACATCTACAAAAGGCAATGATACTGTGACAATGGTTGTGGGCAAAAATCAAGTTATCAAAAATGGACAAGTGGTGTATACCATGGACGTGCCTGCAAAAATTGTGCAAGAAAGAGCTTTGGTGCCAATTCGTGCAGTTGCTGTGGCATTTGATGCAGATGTTGCTTGGGATGCAAAAAATTATGTGATAAATATTCAAACAGAAGGGGAAATGGATGGCTATTTGAAAGAAATTAGAGCAGATGATGGCACAATATTGATGACAATTAGTTTGACTACAACACCCATACAATCACAAGATATTGCAAAAGAAATACAACAACAAATGAAACAAAAATTTGATGCTATGGTCACAAAATATGAGCAGGTGGCAAAAACAGCATATGCAGATGCAAAAAAAGAACAAAAAGAATGGATACCATATTATTATATGGGCATTTATGTCACAAATGCGGAAAATGAAAAATTTACATCTATATCATTGGAAGAACGTGTCTATACAGGGCAAAAAGAGCAAAAAACACTTTCTTCTATGACATACCATACCAAAACAAAAAAATTGGCTGATTTGACTGATATTGTGCCAGATACAGAAAAAGAGATACAAACGGTAATCGAAAATGGATTTTTGGCAATGATTGCAGAAAATCCCAGTGGATTTTATGATGATGCAAAAAAACGGCTTTCCAAATCATTGGACGATGTGGGATATTATTTGACAAAAGATGGCATTGTGTTTTATATCAATCCTGAAACCATTGCACCAGCAGAAGCGGGTATTATTGCATTTTCTGTGTCGTTTGATTGGTAAATGGTTAAAAAAATGTGAGAGAGTTCTCACATTTTTTTAATTGACAGTAAAATAGTTTTATCATAAAATTATTTTAGTTTTGAGGGGGATTTGGAAATCAGAAAGGGGTTTCGTCGTGCAAAATGCATACGGAAAAGAAATTGCAAAAGAATTGATTGCATTAAATATGAATATTTGGTGGTGGAACAGAGGTCACATGATGAAATCATTTCATGTCAATGGTAAAAATGAAAATGGTTTATTGACAATACAACAATTTCATGTACTGATGTTTATCAAAGCCACAGGTCTGAATACCATTTCAGAATTATGCAAATGGTTGCATTTGAGCAAAAGCAGTATGTCCATTATGATTTCCAATTTGGAAAAAATGGAATATCTATATAAACAGCAAGCAGATGATACAGACGATGGTAGAAAAGTATATTTGTATTTAACAGACATTGGCAAACAAGCACTTGCAAAAGCGGAAGAAACAGTATTAGAAAATATTGCTGGCTGTTTTACATCTTTTTCGGATGAAGCACAGACGAAAATTTGTACAAATTTGAAAGAACTAAACACAATGCTAAAGGCAGGAGGATTTGTAGAATGAAGAAATTAGGTGTCCTGTTGGTAACCGCTTGCTTGCTATTATCAGGTTGTGGAGCCAAAAAAGAACCCCCCGTAGAAGAAGAAAAATTTGCTCGTGCTGTACAAACCACAGCGGTAGGCACAGGGCAAATTTCAAATGATTTTACATTTTCAGGAAAAGTTGCACCTTCTCGTGAAGTTGCGGTTGTGCCAACAGTACCTGGCAAAGTAACAGCATTTCATTATGATGTGGGAGATAGTGTTGCAGAAAATGCGGAATTATTTACAGTAGATAGTATTGATTTGCAAAATAATTTAAGAAGTATTGAAGCAAACTATAATGCAACAAAATTGCAAGTGGATAATGCACAAAGTACGCTGGAAAGCAATCGGATATTGTATGAAGAAGGAATGCTTGCAAAAGCGGATTTTGATAAATTACAATTAGCATATGATACTGCACAGGCAAATCTAGTTTCCATACAAATACAAAAAGAAAATATGGAAAAAAGTATTGCAGATTGTGTGGTGACTGCACCCATTAGCGGTATTGTGACACAAAGAGGTGTGGAAATCGGCAGTTTTGCCAGTCAAGGCAGCCCTGCATATACCATTATGGACGTTTCGACAGTCAAAGTAGATGTGGGTGTTTCTGAACAGATGGTCAATCAAATACGAGTGGGTGAAAAAGTAGATGTGGCACTGACAGCTGTTTCCCCAGAACCTTTGCAAGGCACTGTGTCAAGCATTAGCCCAACTGCAACGCAAGCAGGTACATATACCGTAAAAGTAACATTAAATAACAGCAGAAATTTGATAAAAGTGGGTATGTTGGCAGAAGTGAAATTTGTGACAGAAATGGCAGCAAATACAATTGTATTGCCAAGAGATGCTGTGCTGACAAAAGAAGATGAAACGTATGTTTATATTGTGGAAAACGATATCGCAAAAAAAATACCCGTTGTAACAGGGATTGAAAGTGGAGAACGCATAGAAGTCAAAGAAGGTTTGACCGCAGACATGCAAGTGGTGACAAAAGGACAAACATACATTACAGATGGTGAGCAGGTGCAAATTTCCAATCCCCAAGAAGATGTATTGCGTATACCCATAGAAGGTGCAGACATACAAAGTAAGGGGGAATAAGCCATGTTGTCAAGACTTGCAATTCGCCGTCGTGTTACAACCATGATGGTGACAATGATGGTATTTTTGGCAGGGATACTTGCTTATACCAATTTGGATATGGCATTGATGCCTGATGTGGATATTCCGATTGCGTTGGTGAGTACCTCTTATGTGGGGGCAGGCCCAACAGAAATCGAAAATTTGTTGACAAAGCCTTTGGAGGAGGCTGTAAGTACAGTTACCAATGTAGAAAATGTGACATCAGTATCATCGGCAAATTTTTCAATCGTGATGGTACAATTTGTCGATGGTACAGATATTGATATGGCTTCCGTGGATTTGCGAGAAGTTGTTGACCGTACAAAATCAATATTGCCTGATGATGCAGCAGAACCGAATATATTAAAAATGGATATGAATGCCACGCCGATTGTGTTGGGTGTGACAACAGAAAATATGGATTTGCATGTATTGAATGAAATGTTAGAAGATAATGTCATAAATCGTTTGGAGCGTATTGAAGGGGTGGCCTCTGTTTCGTTGACAGGTGGTACAGAAAGAGAAATACGTATTACCATCAATCCAGATAAAATGGCTGGATATGGTTTGACACCAAGCACATTATCACAGATATTAAAATCAGAAAATATGAATTTGCCTTCTGGTTCTTTATCACAAGGCTCTACCACTGTGCAAGTGCGTACATTGGGGGAATTTTCTTCCATACAAGAAATTGAAAAATTACCTTTGACAACGCCAAATGGTGCAATTATCCATTTGGAAGATGTGGCAAAAGTAGAAGAAGTAGAAGTGGATAGGGACTCATTTAGTATCATTGATGGCAATTATGGGATTATGATTTCCGTTGATAAACAATCTACGGCAAATTTGGTAGATGTTAGTGAAAAATTGAATGCAGAAATGGCAAAAATACAAAAAGATTATAAAGAATTGCATTTGACAATGCTTTCTGATACATCAGATTATATCAAATTGTCACTTTCTAATGTAACAGAAACTGCATTTTTAAGTGCATTGATTGCATTTTTTGTGTTATTGGTATTTTTGAAAAATCCCATTACATCAGCCATTATTGCAGTGTCTATTCCAACTTCTATATTGGCAAGTTTTGGCTTGATGTATGTAACAGATATGACACTCAATACCATATCGTTAGGTGGGCTTGCCATAGGGATTGGTATGTTGGTAGATAACTCGGTTGTGGTATTGGATAGTATTTATCAATATTATGAGAGAGGATATGAACCAGCTGAGGCAGCAGAAGCAGGTACAAAAGAAGTGACAATGGCTGTAACAGCTTCTACATTGACAACGGTTGCAGTATTTTTGCCCATTGCATTTGTGTCAGGTTCTGTGGGACAAATGATGAAAGGGTTGTCCTATGCCATTTGTTATTCTTTGGTGTCATCTTTAGTAGTATCTATCACATTTGTACCAATGGCTTGTGCGGTATTTTTGAGAAGAAGTCCCAAAAAGAAAAATATCAAGAAACGTTGGTACAATATATCTTATCAATGGGATTTGTTTTTTGACAGATTAAGCAATGGATATGAAAAATTGATAACGAGTGCTTTACACCATCGCTTTATCACTGTGGTGCTTGTTTTGGCTGCATTTTTTGGTAGTTTGTCTACATTGCCAAAAGTGGGTTTTGATTTTATGGAAGAAACGGATGAAGGTGTTGCAAATATTTCTGTTTCATTGCCAAGTGGTACAGATTTGGATACCACAGAAGAAGTGGTATGGGAAGTATTGTATCGTTTGCAGGATATTGAAGAAGCAGAAATGGTATATGCCTCTGTAGGGGGCGGTATGATGTCATCTGGTACATCTTCGGCATCTATTACCATGAATTTAGTGGATAAAATGGAACGTACACGCTCTACAAAAGAAGTTGTAAAAGAAATCGAAACATTGGTTTCTGATATTCCTGGTGCAGAAATTACAGCAATGTCCAGTGGCTCTGCAATGGGTAGTTTTGGTGGTGCAGATGTATCATTTAATGTGTATGGGTATGACTCTGATGTGTTGATGAAAGTTGAAAAAGATTTGATTGCATTGTTAAGTGATACAAAAGGTTTGACCAATGTAGAAGGTTCTACAGGAGAAACAGTACCTGAAGCAAAAGTGGTTATCAATCGAGATAAAGCCTCTGCATATGGCATCACAACAGCATCGATTGCAAATGCTTTGAATACTGCAATTTCTGGTTCTACTGCAACACAGTACAAAGTAGATGGTACAGAAATTGATGTGGTATTGCGATATGATACCAATGAGCTGAATTATTTGACTGATATTGGAAATCTGACGGTTACATCTTCCTATGGTGGGGAAGTACCATTGCAAGATATTGCGACTGTGGAGATGTCAGAAAGTGCTACAGCTATCAACAGAGAAAACCAAAAAAATTATATTACCATCAATGCTTCCGCAGAAAATATGAGTGGCAGTGAAGCACAAAAAATGGTAGTATCATTATTAGATGCATATTCTTTCCCTGAAGGGTGCAATTATGGTTTTTCTGGCACTTTGGAAATGATGAATGATGCCATGCATTCGTTATCTATTGCTTTGATTGTGGCAGTGCTTTTGGTGTATATGATTATGGCATCACAGTTTGAAAGTCTGCGTTATCCAATGATTGTTATGTTTTCCATGCCTTTGGCGTTTACAGGTGCCATATTGGGGTTATTTTTGACAGGCAATACCATTACAATGCCTGCCATGATGGGTTTTATTATGCTGGCAGGTATGGTGGTAAATAATGCCATTGTACTTGTGGATTATACCAATCAGTTGATAGAGCGTGGTATGGGTTGTTTTGAGGCATTGAAAATCGCAGGCCCTAGACGTTTGCGTCCGATATTGATGACAACATTGACAACCATATTGGGCTTAATTCCCATGGTAATTACGCAAAGGGAAGGTAGTGAAACCATGCGTTCATTGGCACTGAGTGTGATATTTGGATTGTCACTTTCTTCTTTGGTGACATTGGTATTTATTCCAGTGTTGTATGCAAGTATGTATGAACGTAAAGAAAAACGACAAGCGAAAAAAGCTGCAAGAAAACAAAAAAGAGCTGCAAGACGTGCCGAAAAAGAACAAAATGTAAATGTATAAAATTTGAGTGGTGCATATCCATAAGAAAATGAAATACAGTTTTCTTATGTGAAATTTGTTTTTGTATATCCGCTGTCTATATGTTGACAGCGGATATTGGTATTTCATGTAAAGGGGGACTTTTTATGAAAAAAATTGGTTTGGTATTAGAAGGTGGTGCTTCTCGTGGGGTATATACAGCGGGTGTGCTGGATTTTTTCATGGAACAAAATATCAAATTTCCTTATATTGTGGGAATTTCTGCGGGAGCTTGCAATGGTGCGGATTATGTATCTTGGCAAATTGGTAGAACACGCAAAACGATGATACAAAAAGACAAAAAATATCAATATATGGGAATACGCACATTACTTCGTAAAAAACAACTGATGGATATGGATATGATATTTGACACATTCCCCAATCAATATTTTCCTTTTGATTATGACACATATTTTGCATCAGATATGGAAATTGAATATGGCTGCACCAATTGTGAAACAGGAAAAGCTGTTTTTTTGCAAGAAAAAAAAGACCCACAAAGATTGATGCAGGTATTAAAAGCATCTTGTGCAATGCCAGGTGCAGCACATCCTGTGGAATTGGACGGAAAATATTATATTGATGGTGGTGTATCTGACTCTATTCCTGTGCAACATGCATTGGATATGGGGTGTGATAAAGTGGTTGTGATACAAACCAGAAGCAAAGGTTTTTCTATGAAATCGGAACGTTCTACAAAACTGATTGCAAAATTGTATCACAAATATCCAGCTGTACAAACAGCCATATTAAAAAGACCTTTGGTGTATAACAAAAATTTGATTGCCATACGTCGTTTGGAAGCAGAAGGCAAAGTATTTGTAATGCGACCAGAAATACAAGAAGTCAAAAGAACAGAAAAAGATTTTTATAAATTGATGCGTTTTTACCATCATGGATATGAACAGGCACGTCACCAATTCGCAGCACTGCAAGCATTTATGGCAGAGGAGGAAACAGATTGCAATTAAAAACTGTGACAAAAAGGGTATATTATACGGAAAATGACAGTACAACAGACCGTCCTTGTTTGGGGTATGTCAAAGGAGATACATTTTCTTTGATGCTAGATGCTGGAAATTCTGCGGCTCATGTGGAATGTTTTTATGATGCGGTGAAACAGAAAGGATTTGATTTGCCTGCATTTTGTGGTGTGACGCATTTTCATTGGGATCATACATTTGGTATGACAGCAACAGGAATTCCTTGTATTGCTTGTATGCAGACACAACAAAAATTAGAAGATATGCAAAAATGGAGCTGGAAAGAGGCTGATATGCAAAAAAGATTGCAAACAGGAGAAGAAACACCTTTTTGTGATACCCATATTCGTCTGGAATACCCAGATAGAACCAAAATACAAGTCAAAACCGCAGATATGGTATTTGAAAATCGGTTATCTTTGTATTTGGGGGGCGTATGGGCAGAATTTTTCCGTGTGATTTCTCCACATACCCATGATAGCGTTGTGATATTGGCAGATGATGTGTTATTTTTGGGGGATAGCTATTGTTCTGTACCTGTGGGCGATGATTGGGTATATGATAAAAGATTATTACGCCATTATATACAAGCGTTGAAAAATATTGATTTTACACATTGTATCAAAGGGCATCACCCACCACAGACAAAAGTGGCAATATTGGCAGAATTGGAAGAAGAGTTGTAAAAAAAATGATATGTATGATACAATATGATATCACAATGTATATTTTGGGGAGGAAATACAAATGGGACAAACATTGGTCATTGGTTCGTCTGTGGTAGATGTTATTATCAAAATTGAACATTTGCCAGTCAAAAAAGAAGATATTCATATCATAAAACAAAGTCGCTCATTGGGTGGTTGTGCATATTTGGTAAGTGATATATTACGGCATTTTCATGCCCCATACAGCTTGTGTACCGCAGTGGGTGGTGGGCTGTATGGAAATTTTGTATATGAAAAATTGCAGGAAAGAGGTGTGCCTATTCATGTTCGTGTGCCAGAACAAGAAAATGGCTGTTGCTATTGTATGGTAGAAGCTGATGGTGAACGTACATTTATTGTAGACCATGGCATTGAATACACATTTTATGAAGATTATTTGGAAACCATTGATACTGCATCGATTGATAGTGTGTATATTTGTGGTTTAGAAATAGAGGAGTATACAGGTTGGAATATCATACACTATTTGCAAAAACACCCAGAATATCAAGTGTATTTTGCCCCAGGCCCTCGTATTTTGAAAATTGAACAAGATAAATGGCATGCGATACTTGCATTGCATCCCATATTGCATTTGAATGAACAAGAAAGCATGGAATTTACAAATTGTAATACCGTAGAAGAAGCAGCGAAAATATTATATGCTATGACACAAAATACAGTTATCATTACATTGGGCGAAAAGGGTGCATATTGTTTTGATGGCAGCAAAAGTTATACAGCAGAACCTGTCAAAACAACGGTTGTGGATACCATTGGTGCAGGGGATTCGCATATTGGTGCAGTGATTGCGGCAAGAAGATTTGGTTGTGACTGGGCAAAGGCCTTGCTTGTGGCAAACCATGTTTCAGCAGCAGTTGTGACAAAAGAAGGCGGTTTGTTGGAATATGAAGATTTTGCAAAAATAAAAAAATGTTTGCATACAGATTTTCAGATAACATTTGATTGAGAAAGAAGGAATGATAATGGCTGTGGAAGTGGTAGCGGCATTGATTTGGAAAAATGACCATTTTTTGATTTGTCAACGTCCCGCAAATAAAGCAAGAGCATTGCTTTGGGAATTTGTGGGTGGTAAAGTCGAAATAGGAGAAACAAAACAAAAAGCATTACAAAGAGAATGTATGGAAGAATTGGGCGTTTTGGTTTCTGTGGGTGATATGTTTATGGAAGTGACACACACATATACAGATATGGTTGTCCATTTGACATTGTTTCATGCAACGATTGTAGAGGGAGAACCAAAAAAATTGGAGCATCACGATTTACAATGGATTACTACATCAGAAATTCCAAAATACACATTTTGCCCCGCAGATGTGGAAATATTGGAGGCATTGCAAAAAAAGGGGGAAACCGTATGAAAAAGATGATATTATCCGCAATGGCATTATTTCTTTTGGTAACAGGTTGTGGTGCAAATGCCAATACAAGTGCAGTGTCATTATATGATAGAGGGCTGAAAATGGCACAAGTGGTAGATAAAATGGCAGAAGATGATGCATATCTTGCATTGTTTTCTACAAATGATGAATTGAAACAGATAGCACAAGAAATAGGCAGCCAAGATTATACAACACCAAAAACAGTGTATGCCATAACTGGTGCAGGTGATATGATGCTGAAAATGGCGGATTTACCAAAAGATGAAACATTGCAGCGTGTGATAGAACAAAAAACAAGTTCTGCTTGGACAACACAAGTCAATAGCTTACAAGGCACTGTACTTTTGGCAGCGACTTCAATATTGTTGTATGATGAAAGTTTTGTGTATGAGGGTTTGAAAGTGCCAACCACATATTTATATCTGTATGATGGGGTATATGGTGTAACAGTTACCTATATTCCATATGAACAAAATGTGGTTAGAGCGATTGCAAGCTTTATAAAAGCAGATGAAAGTTTGCTGGATATGCTCAAACAAATACCAAATGTGACAGTAGATGTTGTGGAAAAATAAATGATAAAGAAAAAGTATTCTTCATTATAAAAAACGGCGGAAATCCGCCGTTTTTATTTTTATGATTATTCTTCCATTTTGCTTGCTGCATATTTTTTGCCGATACGAGGTACACAGATGATGTACAACAAAGCGGCAATACCACCAATGATGTATGCAACAGTCAAAGGCAATCCAAAACCGATGGTGCTGTTTAACAAGAAAGATGTGATGATAAACAGATAGAATGCACCAGGTATCAAAGAAATCAAGAATGCATATTTTGGAGCACCTTTTTTGGCAATCAGATATACAGAGATTGCTGCAAATGCGAATACTGCGATTGTTTGGTTAGCCCATGCGAAGTATCTCCACAAAATGTTGAAGCCTTGAGGGTTTACTTTTGCAAATACCAATATGGCAATTACAGGGATAAACAAGCAAGCTGTAACCAGCAAACGATTTTTCTTTTGTTTCTGGTCAATGTGCAAGTATTCTGCCACAATCAAACGACAAGAACGCAATGCAGTATCACCAGATGTAATAGGCAGAATGATAACACCCAAAATTGCAATCAAACCACCAATAGGTCCAAGCAAGTCTTTGGAAACTTCACCAACAACGCCAGTTGCACCGCTCAAAGAACCTTGGTTGTAGATACCCATAGCTGCTGCTGCCCAAATCATTGCAATGAAACCTTCCAAAATCATCATCCAATAGAAAGTAAAGCCACCTTCTTTTTCAGATGTAACACTACGACCAATCAATGTACATTGTGTGGAGTGGAAACCAGATGTGATACCACAAGCAACGGTTACAAAGAATACAGGGAAGAAAGGTGTGCCTGCACCTGTGTTACCAGCTGCATCCCACAAAGGATACATATTAAACAAACCAGTGAAACCATTAGACAAATCAAGGTTCATCAATTCATAACCTTTGAAGAACAAACCAAAGAATACACCAACTGCGGACAGCAACAATACTGCACCGAATATAGGATAAATTCTACCAATAATTTTGTCGATAGGGAACAATGTTGCAATCAAGTAGTATGCCAAAATTACACCATAGATAACCCATGTACCAGTTGTGATACCTTCAATGTGTGCAATTTCTGTTGCAAACAAGTCACCAGGTGTATATGTAAATACAGCACCAACCAGCAACAACAATACCAACAAGAATATGTTGTATATTTGATAAACTTTGTTGCCTAAAAATTTGTTTACGATACCAGGCATTTGCGCACCATTTTGACGCAATGACATCATACCACAAAGGTAGTCATGTGTTGCACCACTGATGACACAACCAATAGGAATGGTAATAAAAGCAATAGGGCCAAATAAGATACCTTGTATAGGTCCGAAAATGGGCCCTGTACCTGCGATGTTGAGCAGGTTAATCAGTCCGTTTTTGAATTTGCTCATAGGAACAAAGTCTATACCGTCCTGATTTTTTACAGCAGGTGTTTGTCTGTCATCGGGGTGGAAAATATGTTCCACGAATTTCCCGTATACTGCACCGCCGACAATTAAAAGTACAAGTCCGATAATAAATGTTGTCATGATGAATAATACCTCCCTTTAGACTTGTTATATTTGCTTTGTTGTTTGATAAAATAAAAGAAAGATAAATATATAACAAAGCATATTTTTATTATATTAAAAAAATTCGATTTTTCAAGTAAAAATGCAAAAAAACAAAAAAAATATAGAAAAATAGTATAAAAGTAGCAGAAAACAGACAAAAATATCCAGTATTTTCCATAAGGGGGAGTTTGTGTATTTCATACAAAATAATATGAAT
>JAHHTV010000230.1 GCA_020024395.1 Anaerotignum sp.
ATCAAATACATTGTCGGCATCTTGTTCAGTAATTGCATAAAATGTAATAAATTTTTCTTCCACATTTCCGATATACAAAATATTTTTTTCTGTATCATAACAACAAAATACTTGTTGCTGATTGATTTCACATTTTTTCAACTGTGCAAAATCAATGCCGTATTGTTCCACGACTGCTTTTGTTGCCTGCCAATCATATTGTTGTGCATCAAAATATTCTTCCATCTTAAAACCATTTTCTTCCAATTCATCTTCTGGCACACCATAATCCATACCTGATAATACATGCAAAACGGCTTCAAACAAAAAGTCAGACAAATCTTTATCCTCTTGCCATATAGATATATCGTCTGTTTCTGGTTGCCAATACATTTTGGGGTCATCTTTTGAAAGGTCGTCCATGCGAATACCAAATTTTACTGTACCACTACAATAATCAGAACCAATGATAAACAAATTGGGAATATGTTCTTTCCATTGTTCGACAGGGATTTGTGACAATTCATATAATTTCCCTTCACATTTTTGTGGATTTTTTTCCCAGTCTAATTTTTGGTCTTTTATCATATCTTGTATTTCTTCATAAAATGTTCTGTTAAAATCCTCTGTCAACCAAACATCACACGTTTCCAACATCGGGCAATTCCATGCAATTTCCATAAAATCGCAATATGTTTTTGGCAAAGCAATTTGATATTTTTGTTTGATTGTTTCTAAAAATGTTTTTCCAACAGGTTCGTTGTATCCCAAAATATTTAATATTTCCACAGCAGATAAATCATATTTCATACAAAGCACCCCTTTTTTCTAATGTCAAATATATATGCCTATTTTAACATACTTTTCCATTTTGTGACAATAGAAAAATCGTACATATGTTTTTATTTTATCCGAAAATGAGCATACAAAAATAGAGCTGTATCACACAGCCCTATTTCATCATATCATCATTGATTTTATATAATAGACATTTCTTTTGCAATTTCAATGATTGCATCAGCTGCCGTTTCCAAATCCGCTTTGGAGTGTGCCGCAGAAATCATAATACGCAAACGAGCAGTATTTCTTGGTACCACTGGGAATTTGATTGCTTGTGCATATACCCCTTTTTCATATAAACGAGCACTCAATTCTTCTGCTTTTTGTTCTTCCTCCACAATGACAGGGATGACAGGTGTCACAGTAGAGCCAATATTCAACCCTGCATCCTGCATACGTTTTGCAAAATATGCACGATTTTCCCAAAGTTTTTTCACCAATGTATCATCATGTGCAATTTTGCGAATACCTGCCAATGCTGCGGCAGTCAAACAAGGTGCCAAAGGTGATGCCGTAAATATAAAACTACGTGCTTTTGGACGCAATTCATCAATAAATGCTTTTGTTCCTGCAACAAAACCGCCAGCCGCACCAAATGCTTTAGACAAAGAGCCTGTTTCCACAGTCACTTTATCACGCAAATGAAAATGCTCCACAGTTCCTTTGCCATAAGGTCCCATGACACCGTCGCCATGTGCATCATCCACCATAAACATAGCACCATATTTTTCTGCAAGCATTGCCATTTCTGGCAAAGGTGCCAAATCACCATCCATACTAAATACAGCATCTGCCACAAGCAATTTTTTGCCTTCTGTGGGCTGTTGCAAAAGTTCTTCCAAATGTTGCAAATCCATATGGCGATATACTTTGACATTTGCTCTGGAAAGACGGCAACCATCAATGATACTGCCATGGTTTAGTTCATCACTATAAATGGTATCCCCTTTTCCAACCAACACAGGAATGACACCTGTATTGGCAGCAACACCACTATTAAATACCAGAACAGCCTCTACACCCTTAAACGCAGCAAGTTCTTTTTCCAATTCATCATGTACTGCAAAATTGCCGACAATATTTCTGCTAGCACTTGGCCCAACGCCATATTGTTCGATTGCGGCTTTTGCTGCTGCCACCAAATCTGGGTCATTTGCAAGACCTAGATAGTTATTGGAAGCCATGTTGATGATTTCTCTACCATCTAAATTGATATGCGCACCTTGTGGGCTATAAAGTGTTCTGTACATATTGTATCCTTCTTTCTTTATATAAATAAACACATTTTGTTTCATTATATCATCATTTTTCAAAAAAAGTCAATCAATGCAAACAAAACCAACAAAAATAAGCCAATGTATACAAAACAGTCTGTTATATTTTATGTAATATGTAAAAAGGCTTTTTGCAATACATACAAAAAGCCTTTTCATACATTATAAAATTATCTGCCAATAGAGCGTTTATATGCTTCCACGTCCTCATCGGTGATATCACGCAGTTCCTCTGGGTCTCTCCAACGCACCCAAATTCTATCTTGCATGCGGTCAATATCCAATGGTACATCAAATTGGTCTTTGTCTATCCCAATCACTGTGTCATTATCCCCATTGAACATAATTTCAAAAGGTTTATGCACACCATCTTCAAATACGAACATTTGTGTGCTGTAAAAATTCAGATACCCTGCTTCGCTGAGTAAATGTTTTTCCAATGCTTCCAAGTTGGGGAATGTCACAACCACCCATTCACCCGTTGTATCTGAAAAATCATATAATTGCAAACCATGAAAATCAATTTCTTCTGTGCCTGTTGTGCCTTTGTCTGTAT
>JAHHTV010000231.1 GCA_020024395.1 Anaerotignum sp.
CTGTTGTACTTCTTCTCTGGTTGTTTCTGTTTCAATACGCACACGATACAATATTTTCAAAGTATCCTCTTGAATATGATTGCTCATTTCTTCAAACATATCATAAGCTGCGAATTTGTATTCAATCAGAGGGTCACGCTGTGCGTAAGCGTGCAAACCGATACCTTGACGCATTTGATCCATGTCATCAATGTGATCCATCCATTTTTGGTCGATGGCACGCAACATCACAACTCTTTCCAATTCTCTCATGCGTTCTTCTTCGCCAATTTCTTTTTCTTTAAGTTCATACAACTGTACGCCCAGTTTTTTGAGATTTTCTTTCAATTTTTCTTTTGTCATTTTGGACATGGCATCATCTTTGATATTGATTTTGCCCACAGGAATGATTGCAGAGAATGTTTCACTCAATGCGTTCATATCCCATTCTTCTGGAAGCTGTTCTTCACTGATGTGTGCATCAATGATACGGTCTATGGTCTGTTTGAGCATATTCATAATACTTTCTCTCAGATTTTCGCCATACAACACACGTTTTCTTTCGCCATAAATGACTTCACGCTGTTCGTTCATGACTTGGTCATATTCCAGCAAATGTTTACGGATGGCAAAGTTATTGCCTTCCACTTTTTTCTGTGCATTTTCAATGGCTTTTGTCAGCATACCAGCTTCTATGGGTTCATCTTCACTCATACCCATAGCATCTACCAATTTCATTGTTTTTTCAGAGCCAAACAGACGCATCAAATCATCTTCCAATGAAATATAAAATCTGGATTCACCAGGGTCACCCTGACGACCTGCACGACCACGCAACTGGTTGTCAATACGTCTTGATTCATGGCGTTCTGTACCAATGATTTTCAAACCACCCAATTCTGGTACACCTTCGCCCAATTTGATATCTGTACCACGACCAGCCATATTGGTTGCAATCGTTACTGCACCTTTTTGTCCTGCCAATGCAACAATTTCTGCTTCTTGTGCATGGTATTTTGCATTCAAAACCTGATGTTTGATACCTTCTCTTTTCAGCAGCTTGCTCAATTCTTCAGATTTGTCAATGGTAACTGTACCAACCAAAACGGGTTGCCCTTTTTCATATGCTTGTGCAATATCTTGTACCACAGCACGGAATTTTCCTGCTTCTGTACGATATACCAAGTCTTGTTTATCTATTCTTGCAACAGGTTTATTTGTGGGAATTTCCACAACATCCATACCATAAATATTACGGAATTCGTCTTCTTCTGTTTTTGCAGTACCCGTCATACCACATTTCTTTTTGTATTTGTTGAAATAGTTTTGGAATGTGATTGTTGCAAGTGTTTTGCTTTCTCGTTTTACCTGCACATTTTCTTTTGCTTCGATTGCTTGATGCAAACCGTCGGAATATCTTCTGCCTGGCATCATACGACCTGTAAATTCATCGACAATGACAATTTCGCCTTCATTGACCACATAATCTTTATCCAAATGCATATTATAATTTGCTTTTAATGCATTGTTGATATGGTGTTGCAATTCTAGGTTTTCAGGGTCAGACAAGTTATCTACAGAGAAGAATTTTTCTGCTTTTGCAACCCCTTCTTGTGTCAGCACAACACTTTTTGCTTTTTCGTCCAGAATATAGTCGCCCTCTTCTTGCAATTCTTCTTTCATCAAAGGGTTCATGGCATCATCTTCGTTCAAAATGCGACCCTTTTTCAGTTGTTTTACAAACAAATCTGCTACACGATACAAATCTGTGGATTTGGAACCACTACCAGAAATAATCAAAGGTGTTCTTGCTTCGTCAATCAGTACAGAGTCCACTTCGTCGATGATGGCAAAATGCAAATCTCTTTGCACCATACTTTCTTTTCTAACAACCATGTTGTCACGCAAATAGTCAAAACCAAATTCATTATTGGTACCATATGTGACATCACAAGCATATGCCGCACGACGTTCGTCGCTATCCATATCATTCAAAATAACGCCAACTGTCATATCCAATGCATGAAATACAGGGCTTACCCACTCACTGTCACGCTGTGCCAAATAGTCATTGACTGTAACAACGTGCACACCTTTTCCTTCCAAAGCGTTCAAATATGCAGAAAGTGTTGCCACCAATGTTTTCCCTTCACCTGTTCTCATTTCTGCAATACGTCCTTGGTGCATGACAATACCACCCATCAACTGCACAGGGAAATGACGCATATTCAACACATGCGGACGAGATGCCGCTTCTCTCACCACTGCATACGCTTCTGGCAAAATGTCATCTAATGTTTCTCCTTTTTCCAGACGATTTCTAAATTCTTGTGTTTTGCCTTTCAATTCTTCATCTGAAAGGGCTTCAT
Organism: Anaerotignum sp.; assembly: GCA_020024395.1. Taxonomy (GTDB): domain Bacteria; phylum Bacillota; class Clostridia; order Lachnospirales; family Anaerotignaceae; genus Anaerotignum. The sequence goes on from JAHHTV010000231.1 coordinate 2,349, forward strand.
ATTGGGGACCCAGTGACTCAATTTTTTGTACAATCGGTTTGATTTTTTTAATCTCTTTTTCACTGTAATTCCCAAATATTTTTTCCAACAAACCCATTTGGTTCACCTCATTTTGATTTTCTTTCTACTGCCGTATTTCTCAAACGGTCATATTATTGCATTGTTATAGTTTAACAGAAAAACGGTATGACACGCAAGCATAAAATCATCAAATCAACAGCCTTTATAAAACTGTAAGGATTTTGTAATATACCATATTTCTGTATCCCACATATTTTTTCAAAATTTA
>JAHHTV010000232.1 GCA_020024395.1 Anaerotignum sp.
GTCGTAAGGCGTAAAATGCAAAGTGATAAAATAAAAAGAAACTGTATGATATACAGTTTCTTTTTTGTTGTTTATGAAATATTCATTAGCATTGTTCCAATGCTTGACACAAATCATGTATAATGTCTTCTACGTTTTCAATACCCACAGATAAACGCACCAAATCTGCACCAACACCTGCGGCTGTTAGTTCTGCATCTGTCATTTGACGATGTGTGGAAGAAGCGGGGTGCAGAATACAAGTTCTAGCATCTGCAACATGGGTTGCAATCATAATATGTTGCAAATGTGCCATGAAAGCTTCTGCGGCTTCTCTACCACCTTTGATACCAAAAGTGACCACACCACAAGTGCCATTTGGCATATATTTTTTTGCACGCTCATAATAGCGATTGCCTTCTAAACCAGCATAATTGACCCATGCAATTTTTTCATGTGTTTGTAAGAATTTTGCAACCTGTAAAGCGTTGCTGCAATGACGTTCCACTCTAAGATGTAAAGATTCTAACCCCAAATTCAACAAATAGGCATTCATAGGGGCAGGTGTAGCACCAAAATCACGCATCAACTGTGCTGTGGCTTTTGTGATATATGCCCCCTCTTTTCCAAAGCGTTCTGCATAAGTGACACCATGATAAGAATCATCAGGTGTGGTTAAACCGGGAAATTTTTCTGCATAAGCGTTCCAGTCAAATTTGCCTGCGTCTACAATGCAGCCGCCAACTGTTGCATCATGCCCATCCATATATTTTGTTGTGGAATGGGTAACAATATCAGCACCCCATTCAAAAGGACGGCAGTTGATGGGTGTTGCGAATGTATTGTCAATAATCAATGGTACACCGTGGGCATGTGCTGCTTTTGCAAAACGTTCGATATCTAAAATGGTTAAAGCGGGGTTTGCAATGGTTTCGCCAAATACAAGTTTTGTATTGGGACGGAAAGCAGATTCTAATTCTGCATCTGTACAGTCAGGGTCTACAAAAGTCACAGAAATCCCCATTTTTTTCATGGTGACAGCAAACAAATTGTATGTTCCACCATATACAGCGGCAGAAGATATGAGGTGGTCGCCTACACCACAGATGTTAAATACAGAAAAAAATGTAGCTGCTTGCCCAGATGATGTGAGCATAGCGGCTGTACCACCTTCCAATTCACAAATTTTTGCTGCAACATAGTCGCTGGTAGGGTTTTGCAGACGTGTATAAAAATAGCCTTCTGCTTCTAAATCAAACAATTTTCCCATTTCTTCGCTGGTATCATATTTGAATGTGGTGCTTTGTACAATAGGTATCATACGACTTTCTCCATTTTTTGGGGTGTATCCTGCGTGTATGCATTTTGTTTCCTGATGTAAATGTTTCATGTTTTTTGCTCCTTCCCACTTTTATTCAGCAATTTCGTTAATATTGTAAGGTGTTTCTTGATATACAAAATAATTCAGCCAGTTGGAATAAAACTGATTTGCATGCGTTTTCCAACGCATAGGTGGTGTTTTAGTAGGGTCATCTTGTGGGAAATAGTGAAAAGGTATTTGTATGGGTAATCCTTTGTCTAAATCCCGATGATATTCTTTTGCCAAAGAATTGGCATCATACTCAAAATGTCCCGTAATAAAAATACGTCTGCCAGATTTATCTGCAATGATATGTGGTCCTGCATATTCTGATTGTGCCAAAATTTCCAAGTCTTGTACTTTTTGAATATCTTCTGTGCGTACCTCTGTATGACGAGAGTGTGGGCAGTAGAATATATCATCAAAACCTCTCATAAGAATATGGTCTTTCTTTTCTACGGTATGGGAATAGATACCGAATTTTTTTTCAGGTAAACCATATTTTGGAATATCATAAAAATGATGTAATGCAGCTTGTGCTCCCCAACAAATATGTAATACACTAAATACATGACTTTTTTCCCATTCCAATATTTCGCATAATTCTTCCCAGAAATCCACATCTTCAAAGGAATAGTTTTCAATGGGGGCGCCTGTGATAATCATGCCATCGAACTTTTCATCTTTTACCGCATCAAATGTTTTATAAAAGGCGTCCAGATACGCTGCAGATGTATGTTTTGTGTGATGACTTTTCATCTGTAAAAGTTCTATTTCTACTTGTAAAGGTGTATTAGAAAGCAAACGCATGAGCTGTACTTCTGTTTCTGTTTTATTTGGCATCAAATTGAGTATGGCAATACGCAAAGGACGAATATCTTGATGTACAGCACGATGTGGTGTAACCACAAAAATGTTTTCTTGTTGCAGTACCTGATATGCAGGTAAATCTTCTCGAATAATAATTGGCATTTTTTCTACACTCCTTTTTTTTTATTGACTACAAAGGAGAGCCGTTTGCCTATTGTTTTTTTGAAACAAAAAAACGGCTCATATCCTTCGAGCCGTTTTACGTTACTGTTTTTATCGTTTCAGAACGACTGCGAAAGTTTTATGCACATCACAAAAAGCATAGACATCATCATGCCCATGCTCATCATCATATCCATATGCAGTTTCAAATCAAAAAAGAAATTCTGCATGTGAAAAACCTCTCAATCATTCGATACGTTTACAATATATTTCCAAATGTTTTTTCTAATTATAAACAGATGTCTTTG
>JAHHTV010000233.1 GCA_020024395.1 Anaerotignum sp.
TAATAAATTTAATATATTGGTTTGTGATGACGATAAAAGCATTGTAGATGCAATCGAAATTTACTTAAAACAAGAAAATTATAACGTACTCAAGGCGTATAATGGTGTGGAAGCACTGCAAGCATTGGAAACAAACGAAGTACATTTGATATTGTTGGATATTATGATGCCAAAAATGGATGGCTTGAATACAACAGTGAAAATTCGGGAAACATTGAATATTCCCATTATTATATTATCTGCAAAATCTGAAGATACTGACAAAATATTGGGCTTGAATTTTGGGGCAGATGATTATATCACAAAGCCGTTTAATCCGCTGGAATTGCTGGCAAGGGTGAAAAGCCAAATGCGTCGCTATACCGCACTTGGGAGCATTGCGGAAAAAAGCAATATCATAAAAATTGGTGGTCTGGAACTTGATAAAGATGCAAAAGAAGTGCGTGTGGAAGGAGAACCTGTGAAATTGACAGCAACAGAATATGGGATATTACAGCTGTTGATGGAAAATGCAGGAAAGGTGTTTTCCATAGACCAAATTTATGAAAAGGTATGGAATGAACTTTCTTTTGCACCAGAAAATACAGTGTCTGTGCATATCCGCCGTATTCGGGAAAAAATAGAAATCAATCCAAAAGAACCCAAATATTTGAAGGTGGTGTGGGGTATTGGCTACAAAATCGAAAAAATATAAGCTGTATCAAACAAAATGGAAAATTTTTGCGGTTTGTGTGATGTTTTTCAGTGCGATGATGATATTTTTTTGTGGTGTGATATTTTCGAATATATCACAAAATTGGAGCAAAAGTATACTCACAGAAGAAAATTTTTATGATACCACAGAGTTTCGCAAAATGTTTTATGATGCTTTGGATAAAGCAATATTGGTAGATGTGCATTATGAAAGCGAAAGTAAAATTCAAAACGGGAAAAAAGTCAATCGGGAGGAATTGATAGCAGGGTTTAAGCGATATTATAATATCATTGATGGCGTGATTACAAGCAGTACAAAAATCAATGATACATATGATGGTTTGATTGTATATGGAACGATACCAGAAACGTTGCAAGAAAATTTTATTGAGTATTCGCAGTTGGTGGAAACCAGATTGCCACAATACCGTCAAATGTATATACAAAATCAATTAGATGATTATAGAAAAGCGGTTCGGTATTTAGAAGGGTTACAGAATTTTTATTATTTTGTGGAGGATAATACAGGTCGTATTGTTGCAGGAAATGCAAATCGCACAGAAGTGAATAACAAAGAAAGAACGATTATGCTTTCGGCAGAATTTTGTAGCGATAATATTAGTGAAAATCCAATGTTGCCATATAGCAATGGATATCTGGAACAAAGCAATGATACCATATATGCAGCCATTGATGAACCATTGGGTGGAAGTGATGGTTTTGCAAATTTATATCAAGAATTTCAGCTTGCTCGTACGAGTTTACCGTATTTGTTTAGTATTTCAACCGTAGCGGCATTGATATTTTTGTGTGGTTTGATTTATTTGATGCGTGTGGCAGGGCAAAAAGAGAAAAATGGAAAAATACAATATTTGCTTGTAGATAAAATGCATAATGAAGTACATATGATGTTGGTGATATTTTTTGGTATATTCTCATTTTGTATGGCAATGTTATTGACAGATTTTATAAGGTATCGGAGTATTCCGTTTTGGTCATATGTGTTTATTACATTGCTGGGAATATTGTATACGCTTGATGTGGCAGTGGTGATAAGCTATTTGTTGTCTGTGAGCAGACAGGTCAAAGGAAGGGTATTTTTCAAAAATACATTGACATCTGTATGCTTGCGTAAAATTGCGTCTTTGTTTACAGGGGCAACATTTCGAGGTTGGCTGACACTGGTGATGCTGACATATGGTATGGGCAACTGTATTATTGTATTTTTTATGTTCGTATATTGGGTGACAAATTATATGGTTTTGTTTTTGGGACTGTTGATTGCATATAATATATTTTGTTTGTATTTATTTATGCGGGCATTGCGTTCGTTGAAAAGAATTATGATTTCGGCAAGAGAAACATCAAAGGGGAATTTGACATATCAACTGGATTTGTCTGAGATTTCTCCATCGTTTTTGAATTTTGCGGAAGATATTGCAAATATACAAGACGGTTTGAAAAAAGCCGTGGAGGAAGCAGTCAAGGGCGAACGGATGAAAACAGAATTGATTACAAATGTCTCTCATGATTTGAAAACACCTTTGACTTCGATTATTACATATGTGGATTTGCTAAGACAGCAAAAATTGGTAAATCAGACGGCAAAAGAATATGTGGAAGTGTTACATGTCAAATCCTATCGGTTAAAACAGTTGATTGAAGATTTGATAGAAGCAAGCAAAGTATCTAGTGGGAATGTTGCGGTAGAGAAAATGCGTGTGGATTATCGTCAATTAACCATGCAGGCGATTGGCGAAATGGAAGAAAAAATTCAGGAAGCTGGTTTGGAATTTAAGTTACATTGTGAAGAATGTGTTTATATTGATGCAGATGGTAGACACACATGGCGGATACTAGAAAATATTATTTCTAATGCGGTGAAATATTCTATGCAACATTCTCGTGTATAT
>JAHHTV010000234.1 GCA_020024395.1 Anaerotignum sp.
TATCTATACACAAAAAAGCAGTCAGATTTTTTCTCACTGCTTCAAATTTGTTTTTTATAAAATTTATAATATTTTGCGAAAATCACTCAACACGAATCATGCGATAGCCTACCCCTACATGTGTTTGAATATATCTTGGTGAATTTGGTTCAGATTCCAGCTTTTTTCGTAAAGTTGCCATGAACACACGCAAAGAAACAACATCATTTTCCCAATTATGTCCCCAAATATGTTGTGTAATATAAGTATGTGTCAATACACGTCCCAAATTTTTAGAAAGTATACACAATAATTTATATTCAATCGGTGTCAAATGTAATTCTTCTCCATGTAGTGTCGCACAACCACTTGCATAATCAATTTGTAATGCACCATTTATAAATACAGAAGAAGGTTTTGCATCACTCTAGAAGTGGAAAGCTCTACACCTATATATAAACCAATGGGATACAATGTTACAATTACAATTAAAAAAATGATTGTTAAAGAAACCAATAATGTATTCAGTGCAATTTCATTTGGTGTTTTTTTGCGAGATGCCCCTTCTACCAATGATATCATTCTATCTAAAAAGCTATTTCCAGCTTCAGATGTAATTTTAATTTTAATCCAGTCAGATACAACAGTTGTACCACCTGTAACAGAACAAAAATCACCACCATTTTCTCTCACAACGGGTGCTGACTCACCAGTTATGGCAGATTCATCTACAGATGCAATCCCTTCAATCACCTCTCCATCTCCCGAAATAATTTCACCTGTTCTAACAATGACAATATCTCCTTTTTTTAATTCATTAGAAGAAATGATACGTTCTGTGCCATTTTCTTCTAAAAGATGTGCTTGTGTATCTTTTTGTGTTTTTTCAGACTGGCTGCTTGTGCTTTACCTCTCCCCTCTGCTACGGATTCTGCAAAATTTGCAAATAATACTGTAATAAACAAAATGCCACAAACAATGATATTATAGATACGCAACTGTGAAGCATTTTCTCCAAAAATATTTGGAAATATAGATAACAATACCATAATCAAAAAACCAATCTCCACAACAAACATCACAGGATTTTTCATCATATATCTTGGATTTAATTTTTGAAAACTTCCACAAAGTGCTTCATGGAGAATTTCTGGTGTAATTGTTTGTTTCTTTTCCTCTTTTCGCATGACCAAAACCTCCTTTTAGCTCCAAAGCGTCAAATGTTCTGCAATAGGCCCTAATGCAAGTGCAGGGAAAAATGTCAGTGCTGCAAAAATATAAACCACAAATACCAATATAACAGCAAAGCTCACTGTACTTGTTTTGAGTGTACCAACCGATTCACCCACATAATTTTTCTGCATCAAAGAACCAACAAGTGCCAACTGCATGACAATCGGGAGATACCGACCCAAAAGCATCACAAGCCCTGTTGTCATATTCCAAAATAAAGTATTGTCCACAAGCCCTTCAAATCCTGAACCATTATTGGCAGCGGAAGATGCAAATTCATAAAGCACCTGACTTAAGCCATGAAATCCATCATTTGAAATGCCTGCTTGACCAGCTGTTGTACCAACAGCAAGTGCAGAAAATACCAAAATAAGCAATGGATGTATGATAATACAAAGTGCTGTGAATTTCATTTCTCTGCCCTCTATTTTTTTGCCCAAATATTCTGGTGTACGTCCAATCATCAGCCCACAGATAAATACAGCAAGTATCACATACAATATCATATTCATCAGCCCTACACCTTTACCGCCAAATACAACATTCATCATCATATGCAACATTGGGACAAGTCCGCCTAATGGTGTTAATGTATCATGCATATTATTTACCGTACCAGTTGTAAAAGAAGTTGTGACAGTTGTAAATAACGAAGATAATGTCACACCAAAACGTACTTCTTTCCCTTCCATATTTCCCATAGACTGTTCAAGCCCAATGTCAGATAATGCTGGATTACCCTGATATTCTGCCCAATAACATACCCCTAAGCCAATCAAAAACAATATACTCATTGCAAGAAATATACTTCTTCCTTCATGACCAAAACATTTTTCTGTAAAGCTTTCTTTTTGTTTTGGCAAATTGTTTGTTGTTGCTTTTAATATGTATTTGTTACAACAATCTCTTGCCATTTTACCAAAAGCAATCACACAAGCACCAGGTAAAAGCATCATTGCATACATTTCAATCAAATTTGTCAAAACTGTTGGGTTTTCAATCGGTGTAGCTGAATTTGCTCCAAGAAATCCGCCACCATTTGTACCCAAATGCTTGATAATTTCCAAAGCCGCTACAGGGCCAGAAGCAATTACCTGTTTGCTGCCTTCTAATGTATCTATAATCATATTGCCATTTAAGTTTTGTGGCACACCCTGCCAAACCAACAACAATCCACCAACAATAGAAAATGGAAGTAAAACTCTTGTGATAATTCGTACCAAATCTTTATAAAAATTACCAACAAAATCTTTAGAATACCCTGTCATTCCTCTGATAAATGCTGCACATGCTGCATAACCACTTCCCGCAGATACAAACATCATAAATGTAATCACCAACATTTGTGAAAGATAAGAAAGTCCAC
>JAHHTV010000235.1 GCA_020024395.1 Anaerotignum sp.
TATGATGTATATCCTTGCAAGGATGGTTATTTCTCCGTTGGTCTGGCAGCTGGTTCTGACGCAGAATGGAAGAGATTCTGTACAGCAATTGATATGCCTGCATTGCTGGAAGATGAAAGATTTGCTTCCAATGAATTGCGTATCGAAAACTACGCAATCATTACACCAATTTTGACAGAATATTTTATGACAAAAACAAAGGCGGAGCTGACAGAAGCATTCAATACAAATAAAATTCCCAGTTCTCCAGTAAACAGTATTCCTGAAATGATGGAACATCCACAGCTGAAAGCAAGAAATATGCTGGTAGAAATCGTAGATGAGTGTGTTGGCAAATACACAGCAATCGGCAATCCTATGAAGTTGAGCGAAACACCAGCAGTTCTGGAAAAAGGCGCACCTGCTAAGGGTCGTGACACACAGAAGATTCTCAAAGAACTTGGTTATACAGAAGAAGAAATGAAAGCTTTTATGAATATGTGATTGCAAAATGACATATTAGCATAAATTGGTCAACCCTTTCTCTTTGGGTCAGTCTGAAATTTTGCAAAAACAGGGTTTCAGACTGATCCGATATATAAGGAGAATATACAAATAAATTGCAAATCCATAAATCGTATCATCTCTCACATATGCAAAACAATCAAACAATTCACGCGTAATCAACAAGAAATTACAGAAAGAGGAATCGGGGATGTCAGAAAAAAGAACAATGCTCAAAGGTTGTATCATGTCTGCGTTGGGTGGAAGTTGCTGGGCGATTGCCGGTGTAGGTGGACAATATCTTTTTGCAGAAAAAGGTGTTGATCCGGAATGGGTAGTTGCAGTGCGATTGATGCTTGCAGGCTTCTGTTTGTTGCTGTATGCACATTTTAAAAAGGAAGATATATTTGCTGTTTTTCGTAACAAAGCAGATTTTCGAGATGTTGCATTGTTTGGTTTTTTGGGTGCAGCCGCTTGTCAAATGACTTATTTTTGGTCGGTACAGGCTTCCAATGCAGTAACAGCAACTTTTTTATGCTATATGGCACCGATGTTTATACTGCTGTATACATTGTTCCGTGAAAGCCGACGTCCAACAAGGGTAGAAGTCATTTCTTGTATTTTGATTATGGTTGGTGTATTCATATTGGCAACACATGGGGATGTACATCAACTGCTGATTTCACCAAAAGCATTATTCTGGGGCATCATCAGCGCATTGATGTTTGTATTTTATTCCATTATCCCACAGCGTATTATGACATTGTATCCTGTTATGCTCATTTCGGGCTGGGGGATGCTGATTGGCGGTATCATTACTATGCTGGGACTGCGGATATGGAATTATCAAGGAATCTATGATGTCGGTTCTGTGATTGTATTTGTGATTGTATGGATTTTTGGTACATTGTTTGCATATTGGTTATACTTATCTGGTACAAAGATTGCAGGTCCGGCAAAAGGCAGTTTGCTTTCTGCCATTGAACCTGTCATTTCATTGTTGCTTTCTGTAATCTTCTTGAAGCAGAAGGTGGCATGGATGGATATTCCCGGATTTGTATGTATTTTGGCAACAACCGTCATTCTTTCCCTGTCTAGTGAAGCGAAAGAAGTGGATCAGAAATAAACTGCCATTGTTTGGCAGATAGAAATGTATATAAAAAGATATGAAAAACTGTTTGCCATATGATACAAAAATATATCATATGGTAAACAGTTTTTTGTATCCCATGCAAAAGGAAGAAATACCACATGCATGATATGGAAAATCATAAAAGCTGCTTTTGTATTTTTGCGTTCTGTGATAAAGTGAATGGATAGGAATTGTTTGGGTGGCTCTCACAAGGAGGTTTTTATGAAAAATACACAGGCTGTTTTGGTGGTTTCGATTGGTACAAGCCAGATAGATGCATTGGAAAAAAATATCACAGCCATAGAAAAAAGGATTGCAAAGGCATTTCCGAATGCAGTACAGCGTCGTGCCTTTAGTAGTACAAGAATTATCAAAAAGCTTCAAATGCAGACAAACGATTGCGTAGATGATGTGATTCAGGCATTGCAAAAATTGGAAAAAGAAGGATTTCAAACTGTGACCATACAGCCAACACATCTCATTCATGGTGAGGAATATGATAAGATTTGTATGCAGGCAAAGCCATTTACAAAAAATATGGAGATTCGGATGGGTATGCCGTTGCTCAGCTCTTTGGATGATATAAAAAAGGTTGCTGCGGCACTGATGGCAGAGATTGCACCAGCGACAGAGCATGAAGCGGTCGTATGGATTGGGCATGGGACAAAGCATTACGCCAATGCGTCCTATGCCTTATTAGAATATGTATTGCAGGATATGGGCTGGCAGCAGGTGTATGTAGGTACTGTGAAGGGATATCCGACGGTTTCAGAGGTGTTGCACAGATTACGTATACATGAAAAGGTACAGCATGTGCGATTACATCTTCTGATGGTGACAGCAGGGGTACATGCAGAAAAGGATATTGTCGCCAAAACAGATTCGTGGTGTTCCAAGCTGACAGAAGAAGGCTATACGGTTTCTTGTGTGATGCAGGGACTTGGGGAATATGAAAGCA
>JAHHTV010000236.1 GCA_020024395.1 Anaerotignum sp.
CAATAATAAGGAGTGTATCAATTATGACAGCAAAAAAAGTGACAGTAACAAACCCAACAGGATTACATGCAAGACCTGCTTCCGATTTGGTGGCATTGGCAAAAACATTTCAAAGTAAAATTTCATTGTCAAATGGTGCAAAAACAGTAAATGCTGCTAGCATTATCCATGTTTTGACATTGGGTGTGAAATCAGGTACAGAAATTGAAGTGATTGCAGAAGGTGAAGATGAAGTGGCAGCGGTAGATGCAATCGTAAAATTTGTAGAAGAATTAAAAGATTGAGAAACCGTTTAGGAGTTGAAAAAAATATGATGAAAACCATTACCGTAGAAAAAGCTGCATCAAAAGGGATTGTGATGGGGAAAGCATTTCTTTTGAAAGAAGAAGTGTTGATAGCCGATACACATTTGATTACAGAAGCAGAAAAAGAAACAGAATTAAAAAAATATGAAAAAGCAGTTGCAGAAGTTTGCAGCGATTTGGAAGAATTGGCAAAAAATTCAGAAATTTTTGCTGCACATTTAGAGCTTGCAAAAGATATTGTGTTACAAGAAGCAGTATCTGAAAAAATCAATGGCGAATTGAAAAATGTGGAATTGGCTCTGGAAGAAGCTGTATCTGAAATTGTTGCAATGTTTGCAGAAATTGATGACGAATATTTGAGAGAACGTGCAGCAGATATGAAAGATATTGGCAAACGTTTGATGTGTGCGTTAAAAGGAGTGAAAACAAATCCTTTTGCAGACATTCAAGAAGATGTGATTATCATTGCACAGGATTTGGCTCCATCTGATACGGCAAATATGGATTTTCAAATGGTGAAAGGTTTTATCACAGAAGCTGGTGGTGTAACAAGTCATGTTTCCATTATGGCAAGAAGTATGGAAATCCCTGCTTTTGTGGGTGTGGAAGGTATTAGAAATCAAGTGCAGCATGGTGATGATATTATATTAGATGCAGTTGGCAAACAAATTATATGCAACCCTGATGCACAAACAAAAATGGAATATGAACAAAAAGCAAAACAATATTATTACAAAAAAGCAGAATTGCAAAAAATGAATGGATTGCCTGCAACTACAAAAGATGGCAGAACCGTAGAATTGTTTGCAAATGTCGGAAATGTGGCAGACGTGGAAAACGCCTGTGCAAAAGGTGCGGAAGGGATTGGGCTGTTCCGTAGTGAATTTTTGTATATGGAAAACAGTCATTTCCCAACAGAAGAAGAACAGTTTGCAGCATATAAGGCAGCAGCCGAAACCATGAAACACCCTATCATCATTCGTACATTGGATATTGGTGGAGATAAAGCACTTTCTTATTATACATTTGATACGGAAGAAAATCCATTTTTGGGTTGGAGAGCCATTCGTATTTCATTGGAATTGAAAGAAGTGTTCCAAACACAATTAAGAGCATTGTTGCGTGCAAGTGCATATGGGGATATTCGCATTATGTATCCAATGGTGATTTCTGTTGATGAATTTTTACAAGCAAATGCAGTGCTGGAAGAATGTAAAGCACAGCTGCGTGCGGAAGGAATTGCATTTAATGAAAATATACAAACAGGGATTATGGTGGAAACACCTGCGGCTGTATTGTGTGCGGAAGATTTGGCTGAAGTGGTTGACTTTTTCAGCATTGGTACAAACGATTTGACACAATATGTGCTTGCTGTAGATAGAGGCAATCAAAAAATTGCAAAAATGTATGATACATTCCACCCTGCGGTGTTGCGTGCCATTCGTACTGTGATACAGGCAGGAAAAAAACATGGAAAATTGGTTGGTATGTGCGGCGAATTTGCAAGTGATGAAAAAGCAATTCCTATATTATTGGGTATGGGATTAGATGAATTTAGTATGGCTGCGGTGGAAGTTGCATCTGCAAGATACCAAATTCGTAATTTAGCATATGCAGATTGTTGTAAAATAGCAGATGAAATTTGCAAAAAACATACTATAGAAGAAGTGCACACATATTTGAAAACAATTTAATCAAAAATGGCTGTCTACATTGTAGATGGCTATTTTTTTGTATCTATGGTAACATGAAAAAAGAAAAGGAAAGGAGAGATATAATATGGTTTGTATACGCAATATGCATGAAACAGAATATCCCTTGTTAAAAGATTTTTTGTATGAAGCAATTTATATTCCAGAAGGTGTCACACCACCACCAAAATCTGTGATAGAAATACCAGAGTTGCAAGTTTATATTGCAGATTTTGGAAAACAAAAATGGGATATTGCAATGGTGGCAGAAGTGGACAAAAAAGTGATTGGTGCAGTGTGGGCAAGGATGATGCATGATTATGGACATATTGATGATGATACACCATCTTTATCTATTTCTTTGTATGAGGCGTATAGAGGAAATGGGATAGGAACGGCTTTACTGAAAAAAATGTTTGTGCGTTTGAAAGAAAATGGTTGCAGACAGGTTTCATTATCTGTGCAAAAAGCAAATGATGCTGTAAGATTGTATCAAAGATTTGGTTTTGAAACCGTAAGAGAAAATGCAGAAGAATATATTATGCGAAAGCGGTTGTTATAAATAT
>JAHHTV010000237.1 GCA_020024395.1 Anaerotignum sp.
TCTTTTATCGTCATAAAACAATAGAATATTAATACATTACCATAAAAATGTCAAATTTTTTCTGTTTTTGATAAGGAAAATCCGACTTTTGAAAAGTCGGATTTTACTTTTAATTATCATTTAGTTTTCTGGTTTAATCCAGCTACCTTCAAAACCGATAATATCAGAAGGCTCAGTTGGGTCACCACCAGGTCTTACATCCGCATTAAAATCTAGGCTGACACGTCCAGCAACGTTCAAATTCTTATCACAAATTACCAATTTCTCATCCATAATATTGGAGCCTCTAATTGCACTACCATATGTAAATTTAATAGATGTAATTGGGTCATCTGCTTTACCAGTTGCTGTCGTAAATTTTACAACAGAACCCAAATATCTTGCTGGTGTAATGGTACAACTTGTTGCCAGTAAGTCATTAAAGAACTTCTTACCTGTCAATGGTCTTGCCACTGGAATAATCATACCATCTTGTTCTTCGTGTTCCACATAATACAGTGGTTCTGAGAATGTAACAGTCAGTTCACCCTGATAGCCTTTATCTGGTCCATCTGGTATATATTTCTTTTGTACACTGACTACTCTGGAAATTTCTGGTGGTGTTTTATCCGTTGTACGAATACCACTTGTGAAGTAAGGTGTAGACCACTCACCTACCTGTGTTTTATCGTCGTCCAATGTTGCACGACCAATCGCAAAGAATGTATAACTCAAGTTTTTATCCATATTTTTTGCATTTACTTTTGCGGAATAAGGATATTCCTGAACTGCACCTTCCAATTGTGTCAATGCACTACCAGCATCCACAATCGCTTCTAAGCCAACTTTTGCTTCTAATATTTTTTGTTTCAAAACATCTACTTTTTTCGGGTCAACGATATAGTTGCTACCATCTGGCCCTTTTATCAAATAATGCAATGCATCACTATCTGGCATCAATATCCATTGTACACTTGCATTTCTGTCAGAACGAACGTTGACATCTACAGATTTTTCCTGTCTGACAATATTTTTTGTATCCAATCTAGGTACTGTAATCGCTTTTGTTGTAAATTTTTTATACCCAACACTAGATGGTGTTGGTGCTGCCCCTTTCAGACAATACCAAATACGATAGTCTGTTGTGGGTTTCAAACCTTGTATTAGGAAGTCAAACAATGCATCACCACTGACAATTTCATATGTTCCCCAAACACTGCCGCTTGGTTTGATGGAACCACTCATCAATTTTTCAGGTGTCAATGTATTTTCTGTTACACTACCTTCCTCAGCAACCAAATAATACATTGTTGCTTTTTTGTCTGTCATAACCTGAGGAGAAAGCCATGTATCCCCAATCAACTCATTTTCTTTTCCGCCTTCAGCTGCAGACACACCCAATCTTGGGTATCCATCTCTAAATTTTGGAGGTGTGGTATCTAAGAAAGAACGTACAATGAAGAAGTTTGTAGGATTATGTATTGCTGTTACACCTTCTGCTAATGCACCTTCCCAATCTTTTGGTTCACCTGCCAATTTGCCCAAAGCACCATAAGAACCAATACCTGCTTTGATACGCAATGTCACTTTCTGGTTCCAGCTACCTCTATCTTCCATACCATTGATGGATTTCATTTTAATACCATATTCTACTGCTTGCAAATCAGAGAATTTTGAGAATTCTAATCTTGCATTTGTATTTGTTTTGCTTTCTTCTTCAAATGCTTCGTATCCTAATGTGGTTGCGCCATTTTTATGAATATAAACCTCATACATAGGTTCCCAATCTGTTGTTCCCAACACTCTCTTGAATAAATCAAAACGCACCATCAAATCGGATTCTAATACCATATCATACAATACCGTATCTTCTGTATCACTTTCTTGTGGTTCTGCACGGAATATGATATCCATTTCGCCATCATCATTCATCTTTGTTAATTGCAACAATGGTGGTACGGTTTCAAACTGCAAATTGTCACGATACCCATCTTTCATACGATTGTTTGAAGTATCCACAATACCCATTAGTTCAAACACATATTTTGTACCACTATGCAAATTCAATGATTCAGGCACAAACTTGATAAAGCTTTTTCCTTCGAGAGAATTACCAATTTCTATTTTTGTTTCATCAAATTCTATTTTCTTTTCATTGCCATCTACCAAACTATACAATGATATATTTCTTTTCACATCTTCTGGTGTCAGCATTTTTTTGGATTGATAATCCCAAACTTCTTCATTAAACCATATTGTAATATCTGCTTTTGTACTTGGTCTACCTTCAATATCTTCTGAAAAAGCCAAGCTTGCTTCTGGTGGTATGGTATCTTTTGTTTTGACTGTAATATGTTTTACTTTAGACACATTTTTTGATGCATCCTGTGCCACTACATACAAATCATAACTTGTTTGTTCTTCCAATCCTGGTATTTTCATCACAATTTCTTGATTTTCTTTGGCATTCATTTTGCCTTTTTTGAATACGTTATTCCCTGTAACAACTGCATTGCTTGCTGCTTCAGAATCCAAAGGAGGTTTTACCACTTCACCTGTTTCTGTATCAATATATGGT
>JAHHTV010000238.1 GCA_020024395.1 Anaerotignum sp.
AAATAGAGAAATTTTATAAAAAAATTACTAAAAATAGACGGAGGTTCTTGTATTAACAAAAAATTTATACTATACTAAAACCATGTTTGCCAATCAAAATTTTATAAAAGGAAGAGGAATAATGGACGAGAACAAAGAATTCAAACCCTATGTTCCGGCGGATAAGGTAACGCCGGAAATCACGGTTACATCTGTTATTGTAGGTGTAATTTTAGCGATTATCTTTGGTGCGGCAAATGCGTACTTAGGTCTTCGTGTTGGTCTGACAGTATCTGCTTCCATTCCTGCGGCAGTTATTTCTATGGGCGTCATTCGTGTGCTGTTGAAGAAAAACTCCATTTTGGAAAGCAATATCGTTCAGACAATCGGTTCTGCTGGTGAATCTTTGGCAGCCGGTGCTATTTTTACATTACCTGCGTTGTTCTTATGGGCAGCAGAGGGTAAAGGGGAAAACCCCAGTATGATGGAAATTACAGTTATTGCATTATGTGGTGGTGTTTTGGGGGTACTGTTTATGGTGCCTTTGCGTAACGCTTTGATTGTAAAAGAACACGCAACATTGCCTTATCCAGAAGGTACAGCCTGTGCAGAAGTATTGCTGGCAGGGGAAGAAGGCGGCTCTAATGCTTCCACAGTATTCAAAGGTATGGGTTTTGCGGCAATATTCAAATTTGTTGTTGATGGTATCAAATTGGTTCCCAGTGAAATCAACTATACATTCAAAAGTCTGGGCGGTCAAATCGGTACACAAGTATATCCTGCGTTGATTGGTGTTGGATATATTGTTGGCCCAAGAATTTCTTCTTATATGTTCGTGGGTGGTTTGATTGGCTGGTGCGTACTTATCCCTATGATTTTACTTTTCGGCTCTGATATTGTGATGTATCCGGGAACCGATACCATTGCCAATATTTTTGCAGAAAACGGCCCTGGCGGTATTTGGGGAAGCTATGTACGTTATATCGGTGCTGGTGCGATTGCAACAGGTGGTTTGATTAGCTTGGTAAAATCTTTCCCTCTGATTTGCCGTACATTCGTAGATGCTATGAAAGGCTTGAAAAATAGCACAGGACATAGCACAGCAAGAACAGAACAGGATTTGCCTATGAATATTATTTTAATCGGTATTGTAGCAGTGACACTGATTATTTGGTTGTTCCCTGCAATTCCTGTAAATGCAGTTGGTGCAATTATCATTGTTGTGTTTGGTTTCTTCTTTGCAACCGTATCTTCTCGTATGGTTGGCTTGGTAGGTAGCTCAAACAACCCTGTATCTGGTATGGCGATTGCAACATTGTTGATTTCTACATTGATTTTGAAATCTATGGGTCAAACAGGTATCGAAGGTATGACAGGTGCGATTGCGATTGGTTCTGTTATTTGTGTGATTGCGGCTTTGTCTGGTGATACTTCTCAGGACTTGAAAACAGGTTATTTGTTGGGTGCAACACCAAAAAAACAACAGATTGGTGAATTGATTGGTATTTTGGCTTCTGCTTTGGCAATCGGTGGCGTATTGTATTTGTTACATAAGGCATGGGGCTATGGCTCTGAAGAAATTCCTGCACCACAAGCAACATTGATGAAAATGATTGTAGAAGGTATCATGGGTGGTCAACTGCCTTGGTCTTTGGTATTTATTGGTGTGTTTATGGCATTGGCGATTGAAATTGTTGGTGTACCAGTTATGCCTTTTGCAGTTGGTTTGTATTTGCCTGTGCAATTAAACGCATGTATTATGGTTGGTGGTTTGATTAACCTGTTCATGAATAGAAGAAAAAATGTCGACCAAAAAACAAAAGATGCACAGCTCAACGATGGTACTTTGTATTGTGCGGGCATGATTGCAGGGGAAGGTCTGGTTGGTATTGCTTTGGCAATATTGGCTGTATTTGGTTTGAACCCTGCTGAATTGTTGCATGGCTTTAGCTTGGGTACAATTGGTAGTATTGTGGTAATGGCATTGATTATTTTGACACTTTTGATGGCTTCTGTGTGGGGCAAAAATCGGGTGAAAAAATAAAAAATGAAAAAAAATAAAGAACAAAAACCACAAATCAATTTTTTGAATATGGTTCCATCTCCTGTAATTACACAATGGCAGACATCAGAAGATGGAATTGTAACACTGATGGTGGAAAACAAAGGTGCATTTCATAAAGTGGCACAAGTTTTGTTTCGCAAACCAAAAAAGACACAAGTACATTTAGATGCGATGGGTAGTTTTATATGGCCCCATTTAGATGGCAAAAAAACAGTAGATGATATCGCACAACTGGTGAAAACACAATTCGGAGAAGCAGCAGAACCGTTGTATCCAAGAATTGTAAAGTATTTTCAAATACTGCAAAGCTATCAGTTTGTGACATTATCTCCAAAAGAATAACAAAGAGATATCCTGAATATATTTCGGGATATCTTTTTTTTGTGGATTTGCGTTTTCTTGAAAAAATGGTACAATGATAAACAGGAAATTTAATATTTTTGTAAGGAACAATATAATTTTTTGTAAAAACTGATTGTTATGATAAAATTTGTAAAAGAGGAGGCAAA
>JAHHTV010000239.1 GCA_020024395.1 Anaerotignum sp.
CTTCTTATCTTCTACATTGCTATTTGTTCATTGATAAGTCATCACCAAAAGATACTTCCCTGCAAACTTTATGAAGGAAACACCCCTTCATAAAGTTTGCTTTTTTTATGCCAAAATATCATATAATTCAAAAAGATGATGGATTTCATACATTGGTAGAATGTCTGTATCATTTGGTAAATATTCTGCATTCATCAAACAGGTATCAATGCCATACAAATTGCCACCTAAAATATCAGAAGATAAAGAGTCCCCAATGATAAGTACATCTTTTGGACGGAGGTGGGGCAATGTATGGAAACAGTAGTCGAAATAGGCTTTGTTTGGTTTTTGGTAGCCAATTTCTTCAGAAACAAATACTTTTTTGAAATATGGTGCAAGTCCTGTGGCGTTCAGGCGTTTATATTGTGTGCTTTGCAAACCATTTGTTACAACATAAAGTTCATATGTTTTGGATAATGTTTGCACCAATTCCAAAGCACCATCTATCATGTCAAAACCATTTTCCAATGTTTTGCGATATGCTGCCTCTAATGCTAAGCCGTCCAGACAAAGCCCAAAATGAGAAACCAATTTGGGAAAACGTTTTTGGAATATGGTATCTTTTGTAATTTCACCTTTTTCATAAGCAGACCATAATTTTTTGTTTTCCTGCAAATAATAAAAAAGCATTTCTGATGTGAATGTGATATTGTGTGCAGCAAATATGGTTTGCAATCCCTTTTTTTCTGATGCAGAAAAGTCTAATAATGTTCTGTCTAAGTCAAAAAATAATGCTTTGTACTGCTTTTTCATTATGTCATACCTCCATCTAATGTGATGATTTGTCCTGTCAAAAATGATGCCTCATCACTTGCCAGATAGAAAGCAGCTTTTGCAATTTCTTCAGGTGTACCAAAACGCATCAAAGGAATTTCATCAGCAAGTGTTTGTTTTTCTTCTGTGGAAAAACAGTCATTCATTTCTGTGTCTATGACACCACAGGCAATAGCATTGACACGAATATGACTGGGTCCAAGTTCTTTTGCCATTGCTTTTGTAAAAGCATTGATGCCGCCTTTTGATGCAGCATAAACTGCTTCACAAGAGGCACCTTCTGCACCCCATATAGAAGAAATATTCACAATTACACCAGATTGTTTGTGTACCATTGCAGGGGTTGCCAAATGGGTGCAATGTAGTACAGAATGTAAATTGACAGCCAATAGATGTTGCCAGTCTTGTGGTTTCATGTCTGTGAATAGCCCAATATAAGAAATTCCTGCATTGTTGACCAATATATCCACATCACCAAATGTGTTTTTGATTTGTGCAAACATATTTTCGCAAGCGGCATAATCTGAAACATCGGCAAGTATTGCCATACAACATATGCCTTGTTGTGTCATTTCCTGATATGTTTGTTGCAGTTGTTGTGCATTGCGAGAAGCGTTTAACACAACACGACAACCAGCACGTCCAAATGCAAATGCGATTGCTTTGCCAATCCCACGGGAAGAACCGGTCACCAATACCGTTTTTTGTTTGAAATACATAGTACAATCACAATCCTTTTTGTTTTTTTGGTATTGTATCGCAAAAAGAGTGTGAAAGCAACTATAAATCATACTGACAAATACAACAAAACCATGTATAATAATAGAATTACAGTATTTTCAAAGAAAGGACGAAATATATGGAAAGTCTAAAAGAGGCAGTATATAGCAAAGAATTGAGTGTTATAGAGTTGATAGATATTGGATTTCGGTTGTTTTGTAAAAATATCAAAACGATATTGCTGGGGGTTTTGTTATTGGGAATTCCCCTTAGCTTGTTGCTCACAATCATTCAGTTTCGTTTGATGGGATTTTATGATTTTGTGATGAAATTAGACCCTGCACAGATAGCAACAATCCCTACTGCACAACTACATGAGCAAATGAAATCCGTAATGGTATATCAAATTTTGGCAATGGCGATAGATGTTTTTTTGGTGCCAATATTTGTCATTGGTGTAGCAAAAGCAACAAAATGGCGTTTGGAAGGTAAGGAAAAAGGATATAGAAGGGTGTTTGCAGATGCAATGCTGTTTGAGCCAATATTGGTAAAAGTAGGTATTGTATATTTGGCTTGTGTGGTATTGGGGGCATTTTTGTTTTTCCCATTTGTGTATTTGAGTGTGGTTTGGTGTTTTTATATATTTTGTATTGGATTGGGCAAAAGAAAAGGTTTAGATGCATTGGGGCATAGTCATATGTTGGTAAGAGGCAGATGGTGGAAAACATTGGGCTATATTTTTATGATGATGTTGGTTACGATGCTTGGCAATATGGCATTGAGAGTTGTATTTCAGGGTGTGCTGCATGTGGTGTCAGTAAATGATACAGTTATTTTTGCAATGAATGTTTGTTATGCTTGTACAAGTTATTTTATGCATGGACTTTATGTTTCCATGATGACAATATTCTTTTTGAATAGAGAGTCTGGATTATTTGGCATGCAGGCTTTGCAAGAAGAAGAAACTGTGTTAGAATAATGCCCATAG
>JAHHTV010000024.1 GCA_020024395.1 Anaerotignum sp.
CAAGAACAAGCAGCAAAACCCAAAAAAACAAACACAGCTGCACAAACAAAAAAAATAAAAAAACAGCTCGAAGGTTTGGATTTGGCAGAAAAAATGGTCAATGATTTGCTGTCAAATGGTTTGGGAACATTGGCAGGTGTTTCTCAAAAAGTATATGAAAAATTGGCAAAAGATTTGGGCAGTTATTATTTGACAGGGGTACAAACGGAGTTTTCTCGTTTGGCATCACAAATCAATGACATACAACATAAAAAAGAAGATGAAGTGGATTATAGCGATACTATGAGAATACTCATCCGTATTCATGCGATGATACAAAAATCTCGTACATATTTGGAAAATAAACTGGAAACAAAACAATATGATTTGGAAGATACGGTTTTATATGAAGCATTGGGTGGTATTTGGAAATTAGAAGACTTGGAAAGCGTGGGTGCAGTCAAAGAAAATGTGGAATTGATACAGCTTGCTTTTGAAGTGATATATGATGATGCAAGAAAAGAATTTATTGACAAAGGGTATTGGCTGGAACTTGAAACAGGACAAATACACCAGACAAACAATTACAGACCTGTGAAAGCGTTGAAATATGTCAAACAAGATGACAGTTGTTTTGATGTATTGGAAATACCCAAATTGTATTATTATCCAGGTGGATACAATAAACGGGTACGCTGGGAAGGTTGTAAAAATAGAGTAGTTGACAAAAATGTATATCAAACTATCAGAAAATTTGCACAGCCTGATATACCAACAGCTGCAAAATTATTCAAAAATGAAATCAAAAATACATTGGCAGAAAAACGTATGGCAATGTTGATACCATTTTCTGAAATTTATGGTATAGAAGAAAATTTTGTTTTAGAAGATGGCAAAGGAAACAATATCGCATTGTATGATACGATGTGGAAAAATGATAAAAAATTGGAATGGCTACCAAATAAAACATGGTTGGAAAATCAGGTGATGTTTGGTGTGTTGCGTTATGATTACGCAAATGGACGCATTTATATGCAGCCATACAGCATTATCACAGAAAATGAAATCATTCGGTTGCAATATTGAGGAGGCAAAAACATGAACCCTTTATTGGAAATCAAACAACGTTTGGTATATAGTGCTGTTGCAGGCACACAATTATTGGCAGAAGATTTTCGGTTGAAACGTTTGATGGAAGGATTTGCACCACTTGCAAGTAAAAATCAGGTGTTTCAAAAAATTTATACTGGTTTGGAGCAGCTGCTTACAGCAGAGGAAAGCAAAAGAAATGATTTATTGTTGGATTTGATAGGGCTTTTAGATGCTGTAATATATACACAAGGGACTACACAGATAGAAGGCGAAAAAACGCAGTTACAAATGATAAATAGTGATGCCAAAGTGGTGTCGATGCATTACAGTGAACTGTCTCCACTTTTGGAAGCATTGACTACAACAGGCTCTGGTCGTATGGAAATATTGCAAAATGTAATAGTGGAAAAAAAACATATTTTGGCGGATTATCGTGTTGTGCATGCGTTAATCAATGATTTAGATGATGCATATGGAGAAATGGCAGATTTGGTGTATAAAGTATTGAAGCATATGATTACACAAGAACCGATAGAAATGTTTCATGGTTATGAATACTATAATTATGATTATTATGGATATACAACCGCAGATAGATGGCAAGCACAATATGATACCTATATATTGCCAAAATTAGATACAAAAATGATGCTGCATTTCTTGAAAAAAGATTTTGGAAATCAAGAATTGATGCAGGAAAAACGCAAAGTGTTTGCAAAAAAAGTGAATTTGATACAAACGATTGCTGGAACAGATGAAAATGAGTGGTATTTGTCGTTGTTGGAATATGCAGAAAAAGATGTGAGAGAAAATGCCATAAAAGCACTTTCTTGTGATGAAAAAAATTTGCCATTGTTATGGGATATGGTGAAAACAGAAAAAGGAAATTGTAAAAAAAGTGTGTTGTGTACATTGGCAAAACATATGGACGAAGGCAGTAAGGCATTTTGGGAAAAAGAATTGCAAAAACGCCCTGCCAATGCGATGTATTTTATAAATAATGTTGATGATATTTCATCTGATGTGATTGCGAAATGTTTGCAGAATATTTTACAAGGTATGTTAGATGATGCAGAAAGCAAAGTGGCATATGAACATTTGAAAATGGTGCTGTATGCAACACTTGGAAAGTCATCAGATGATATGCTGGAAACATGGAAATGGATATTTGAAAATATGGAGGCATTACAAAAGAAAAAAATAAATGGAAATTTGAATTTTGCTTTAGATATTATGCAGGTATATAAAAAGATAGTGTTATGGGATTGCAATGAAAAAATGATTGCATTTACAAAAGAAAATTTGCAAGATAAAGTTTGGGCGTATGATGTATTATTCTTGTTGGATTTGGTGACAGAAAAAGCAGAAAAAGTATATGATAAATGGATGATAGAAAACAAATGGATTAGAAAGAATTGGTTTGATTTTATAGGGTATCAAGCAGAGTGTACAGAGAAACCTTATTATTATGTGACACTTGGGTATACCACAATATTCGATGAAGATAATTATACAACCAACCAGCAGTCAAGCTGGAAAAAATGTAAAGAACATTTGGATATACGTTGGTTCTCTTATTTGAAAAAAATGCATGAAGATAAACACTTATATAGATTGTTGCCGACAGACAATGAAGAAGTGCTACAACATTATGGTGCATATTTCTATGATAGAGCATTACATCATGAAGAAAAGCAGGCTTTTTATGATAATATATTTTATTTCTATGGAATGCAAAAATGTAAATGGAAAAAATGGTCAGGTACCATTGCCCATATGTGCAAAGTACAAAAAACAACATATTTATCCAGTATTATACAAGTATTTCAAATGTATGAAAAAGAGGCAGATGATGTGAAAGAAGAAGGAAAACGTGTCATAGCAGTGTATAAAAATCAAAAATGGCTGAGAAATGGTATGACAACCATAGAGGATTTGAAAAAAACATTGATAGATAATGGTTGGCTGGATGTGGAAAAATAAGGAGGTACATATATGAGTGATATACAAAGACAAGGGGCAGAGATACTATTCCAAGAAGAATTGGAGGCATTGATTGCGGCAGAAAATTCCCCCATTCCGACAGGATGGAGAATGTCGCCAAAATCGGTGTTGACTTATATTTGTGGTGGAAAAGTGGGCAAAAAAGAAATTACACCAAAATATATTGGCAATCGTCGTTTGATTGAAATTGCCATTGCAACATTGGTGACAGACAGAGCGTTACTTTTGATTGGAGAACCAGGTACAGCAAAATCATGGCTGAGTGAACATTTGAGTGCAGCAATCAATGGCGACTCTACAAAAGTGGTACAAGGTACCGCAGGTACGACAGAAGAACAAATCCGCTATTCTTGGAATTATGCTATGCTGATTGCAAAAGGTCCAAGCTTGGATGCTATGGTAAAAAGCCCTATTTATAATGCGATGGAAACAGGTAGTATTGCCCGTATGGAAGAAATTTCACGTTGTGCAAGTGAAGTACAAGATGCTTTGATTTCCATATTGTCTGAAAAACGCATTGCTGTACCAGAACTCGGATTAGAAGTGCCTGCAAAAAAAGGTTTTTCTGTTATCGCAACTGCAAACACAAGAGATAAAGGCGTCAATGATATGTCAGCAGCATTGAAACGTCGTTTTAATATTGTGGTGTTGCCTTCTCCTGCAAATTTGCAGACAGAAATGGAAATTGTACAAAACAGAGTGGAGCAGCTTTCCAAAGGTTTGGATTTGTTTGCAAAATGCCCTGATGCAGATGTGATACAACAAGTTGTGACAATATTTAGAGAATTGCGTGCAGGTGCGACATTGGACGGCAAACAAAAATTGAAAACAACAAGCGGTGTGCTTTCCACAGCGGAAGCAATATCACTGCTTGCAAATTCTATGGCTTTGGCAGGCAGCTTTGGTACAGGGGAAATTGCACCTGAAGACCTTGCAGCAGCATTACAAGGGGCAGTTGTCAAAGATGAGGACAAAGACAGCATTTGTTGGAAAGAATATCTGGAAAATGTGATGAAAAAACGTGGCTCTGCATGGTTGCCACTGTATCAGGCATGCAAGGAGTTGAATTGATATGGCAAAACCCGTACTGTTTGGCGTGCGGCATTTGTCACCTGCGGCGGCATATCATGTGAGAAAATCACTCCAAAAAACAAAGCCAGATTTGGTATTGATTGAAGGCCCAAGTGATTTGACAGACCAAATGCATTGGCTTTGCCACAAAAAAACAAAGCCGCCTGTGGCAATTATGGCGTATACAAAACAAATTCCTGTTAGAACAATATTATATCCTTTTGCAGTGTATTCTCCAGAATATCAAGCGATATTATGGGCATTTGAGCATGATGTGCCTTGTCGGTTTATGGATTTGCCCTCTGATGTGTTTTTGGCGATTGGAGAAAAAAAACAAACACAGCAAATGCAACAAATCACACAAGAAGAAATACAAGATACCACAGAAAGTGTATACGAAAAACTGGAAACATTGACAGGAGAAAGTCATGATACATTTTGGGAACGGTATTTTGAACAGTTGGACAGTGCATATGATACAGCAACGGCAGTATTTGGTAAAGAATTGCGGGAAAATACACAAGATGATAAGTGGTATACCGCAGAAAATACCATTCGAGAGGCTTATATGAAAAAAGTCATTGTAGACGCAGAAAAAGAGGGATTTGAAAATGTTTTTTGCGTGTGTGGTGCGTATCATGTGTCAGGTTTGGAAGAAAATGAACCTATGACAGATGATGAAATGAAACATTTGCCAAGATTGGAGTCTGCTTCCACACTGATGCCATATTCTTATTATCGTTTGTCAAAAAGAGGTGGATATGGTGCAGGCAATCAAGCTCCTGCATATTTTGAATTGCTATGGAATGACAAAAAAAGCAGAAAAGGCATTGCACAAACAGCATACAGCTATTTGACACGATTGGCAGAGGCACACAGAAAAGCAGGGAATTTGACATCATCTGCGGAAGTGATTGAGGCTGTGCGTTTGTCACAAACATTGGCACAAATGCGAGGAAGCAAATATCCTGTGCTGGCAGATTTGAAAGATGCGGCAATGACTTGTATTGGGCATGGGCGTTTTTCAGAAATTGCGGTTGCAGCTGCAAAAGTGGAAATTGGCAATAAAATTGGTGCTTTGCCTGAGGGTGTGAGCAGAACTTCTATACAAGATGATTTTTACAGACAATTAAAAGATTTGAATTTGGAAAAATACCGCACAATGGAAGTACAGGCATTGGATTTGGATTTGCGAGAACGTTTGCGTGTGAAATCGGAAAAAGCAGCGTTTTTGGATTTACATCGGTCGTTTTTTTTACATCGTTTGCGTGTATTGGGTGTGAGTTTTGCAACATTGCAAAATAGAAAGCAAGAGGGTGCAAACTGGGGCGAATATTGGAATGTATGGTGGAAACCAGAAGCCGAAATTGAAATTGTGGAAGCGGCTTTATTGGGGGATACTGTGGAAAATGCAGCTTCTTTTGCATTGAAAGAACGTGCAGACAAAAGCCAAAATATATCCGATGCAGCAATGATATTTCAAGATGCTTTTTTGTGTGGTATGCCAAATGCAGCAAGTTATGCACTGAGCGTATTGCAGCGTTTGGCTGTGGATACAGCTGGCATTATAGAAATTTCAAAAACGACACAAAATTTGTCTTATGTCATTCGATATGGGGATTTGAGAAAATTTGACCCAGAACCAATTATACCACTTTTGGAACAGCTTTATTTACGAGCGTGTTTGATATTAGAAGATGCTTGCAACTGTGACGATAATGCTGCAAATGGTGTGATGGAAAGTATAGAACGGCTGAACCAAGTACAACGTGAACATGAAAATTTGGACGAACAAAGATGGCTGACATTGTTGGAAACGGTTTCTGATAGAGATGATATTAATACACGTTGTTCTGGTTTTGCTATGGCAACGTTGATTGAACGGGGAAGGGTATCAGAAGATTTGCTTGCAAAAGAAGTTTCTCGCAGATTGTCAAAAGGTGTGCCTGCGGATTTGGGGGCGGGTTGGTTTGAAGGATTGGCAAAGAAAAACAGATATGCTTTGATTGCAAGATTGTCACTTTGGAAACAACTCAATCAATATTTAGATACATTGGATGATGAAGCATTTCGGCGTGCATTGGTATTTTTGCGGCGTGCATTTGCAGATTTTTCGAGTATGGAAAAAAATGATATTGCTGAGAATTTGGGGGAAGTTTGGGGTGTTCAGAAAGAACAGGCAGCAGATTTGCTGATGCGGAAAACAACAGAAGAAGAACATGCAATTTTTGACGATTTAGATGGTTTTGATTTTGACGATATTTGAGAAAGGAGGAACGGTATGACATTAGAAGAACAAATGACACGTTGGCGGTTGATATTAGGTTCTGAAACAGAAAAGTCATTTTCACAAATGCATGATGGACTTTCATTGTCACCAGAACAAATGCTGATGGACCAAGCTTTGGCATCTATATATGGCACAGATAAAGAAAGCTTTGCCAATAAAGATAATAGAGGTGGAGGAAAAGGCCCTTCCTCTCCTGTGTTAGCAAAGTGGCTAGGTGACGTGCGGACATTGTTTGATAAAGAAATGGTTATGGTGATACAAAATGATGCCATAGAACGAAAAGGCTTGAAACAACTTTTGTTGGAACCAGAATTGTTGGATACAATGGAACCAGATATCAATATGGCATCTACACTATTGATGCTGAAAGACCAGATACCCAAAAAATCAAAAGAGTCTGCAAGAAATTTTATCAAAAAAATTGTGGAAGAAATTAACAAAAGAATGGAAAATCAAGTCAGACGTGCTGTGACAGCAGCGTTAAACACAAAAGAACATTCGCCTTTACCTTCTGCGGCAGCGATTGATTTTCGCTACACCATTGCAAGAAATTTAAGACATTATCATAGAGAATTGCAAACCATTATACCAGAGAGAGTGTATTTTTTCGACCGTTCTGCAAAAATCAATCGTTGGAATATCATATTGGATATTGACCAGAGTGGTTCTATGGGAGAGTCCATATTTTACTCCTCTGTGATGGCGTGTATATTGGCTTCTATGGCATCTGTCAAAACAAATGTTGTGGCATTTGATACAAATATTATGGATTTGACGGAATTGTGTCAAGACCCTGTGGATTTGCTTTTTGGTTTTCAAATGGGTGGTGGTACAGATATTGAAAAATCTGTGGCTTATTGCCAGCAGTTGATAGAAACACCAAATAAAACATTATTTTTCTTGATTTCAGATTTGATGGAAGGCGGCAATCGTAATGGTTTGTTGCGACGGCTGGAAGATATGAAACAATCTGGTGTGACTGTGATTGTATTGCTTGCCGTGGAGGATGGGGGGTATCCATATTATGATGAACAAATTTCAAAAAAAATTGCCAATATGGGGATACCTTGCTTTGCTTGCACACCAGAAAAATTGCCAGAACTTTTGGAAAGAGCATTGAAAAAAATGGATTTGTCAGATTTTGCAGGTGAAATGAAAAAGAACAAAAAATAGATAGCAAGTTGTGAATATATGAAAAAGAATGACTTTTTTGAGTCAGAAGAAACATATGAAAGATATATTATAGGAAAATTTGAAAATGCGGATTTTGTACCGAAAATGTTAAAGGAATATGGGGAATTGTGTATAGATAGTCCGCAAATTACTGCGTATGAAACGGTGGGCAGTTGGACAATCATTCCTTGTGGTACAGATTTGATAGGAAGGGGAGCGTTTTTAGATTTGATGAGTTGGTTATGCCAAGAAGGAGAAAAAGCATTTGCGATTGGCATACACGAAAAAAATAGCTATTTTGCTATGAGACATACAGAAAATCCTTTTGGAGATACCACATTTGTAAAATTTGATGATGGTACATTGTTGTTGTGGTATTTGCCAAAAGGACTGGCAGATGATATGGCGTATGATGTTTTAGAAGATACCAATATATTGCAGGAAATAGAAAATCATCAGATGTTTTTGCAGGTAATCGGTGCAGAGCATTTGATTGAAAAATTAGAAAAAGAGAAATGATTGCAACAAAAAATAGGAGAATACTTTTTGCAAAGTGTTCTCCTATTATTTTTATGGATAGAATTAGCTCAATTTTGCTTTTGCTGTGTTTACCAAAGCAGTAAATGCAGCAGGGTCGGATACAGCCAATTCTGCTAACATTTTTCTGTTGATTGTGACATCAGCCAGTTTCAAACCGTGCATCAATTTGCTGTAAGAAATATCGTTCATTCTAGCTGCTGCGTTAATTCTTGTAATCCACAGGCTTCTGTAATCTCTTTTTGTCTGTTTTCTGCCAGCGAAAGCAAAAGCCATTGCTTTCATAACAGATTGTTTTGCGACTCTGTACTGTTTGCTTCTTGCACCACGATAGCCTCTAGCCAGTTTCAGAACCTTTTTATGTTTTTTTCTCGCATTTAATGCGCCTTTTACTCTTGCCATTGTAAAGTCCTCCTAAAAAATATACTCGAAATTATGCGTAAGGTAACAGTGTTTTCTTGATGCTGTTCAATACAGTTTTGTCAACTGTTGTAGCGTGTCTCAAGTTTCTTTTTCTTTTTCTGGACTTTTTACCAAGAATATGCTGTGTGTTACATTTGTTTCTTTTTAATTGTCCTGTTGCAGTGATTCTAAATCTTTTCGCTGCTGCTTTTTTTGTTTTCAACTTAGGCATTTCGTATTCCTCCTAAAATCTTATGGTTTACTTATTTTCTATTCGGGACATGATTAGCTTTTTGGAGCCAAAAACATCACCAAGCTCTTGCCTTCCATTTTGGGTTCTTTATCAATCATACCAAATTCGGCAGTTGCTTTTGCAAAATCTTCTAAAATGGACATACCAACTTTAGAATGACCAATTTCACGTCCTCTAAAACGAATGCTCACTTTTACTTTGTCACCGTTTTTCAAAAATTCGTTTGCCTTCTTGACCTTAACCTGAACATCATGTGTATCGATACTAGGGGACAAACGCAATTCTTTTACGTCAACGGTTTTTTGTTTCTTTCTTGCTTCTTTTTCTTTTTTCGCTTGGTCGAATTTGTACTTGCCGTAATCCATAATACGACAAACAGGCGGTTTTGCTGTTGGAGCAATTTTCACCAAGTCAAGTCTTCGTTCGTCTGCAATTTTCTGGGCATCTCTGGAAGACATAATTCCTAGCTGTTCGCCGTTTTCATCAATTAGTCTGATTTCCTTGTCCCGAATTTGTTCGTTAATCATTAAGTCAGTAATAGCCAAGCACCTCCTAAATTCTTTCAAAACAGTTTTATTTTTGGCTGCAATAAAAAAATGCACCGAAAGAAATCCGCTGCATACAAGAAAAACAGAGCATACTCTGCCTTATGATACTGTATGAACCTTACGAGCCATTGCTGCAAGGTGAGAAGCGGAACTTCTTCTTTGTTACTGAGATAGTCTATCACAATTTTTGATGTTCGTCAATGATTTTTTGCATTTATGCAAATTTTTTTGTAAAAAAGTATAAACAACGGAAAATATGCCCATACTTTGTTGCAAGAGGTGGTAGTAATATGAAAAAAATGATTGCGATTGTGGGTATGACAGCTGTTTTGGCATTTGGGATTTGTTTTCTTTTTGGGTATCAGTATATGAAAACGCAAACACAACAACAAGAAATACAAAAAGCAATGTTAAAACAGGTTTCTAGTAAAGAAGCGAGGATTGCATCAAATGCAGAAATTGTATACCAATATTATTATACAAAAGACCAAATGACAAAAGAACAAATAGAACCTGTACAAGATTATATGAAAGGGCTTTCATTGCAGCAAGTACAAAGCATTTATGAAGGGTGGCAAGTGATATATTTTGCACCAGATAAAGTGATATTGCGTTGCAATGTGGTGGGCAGCAGCAAAGAAAGTTATTTGCTGGGCGAAAAAGATGGATATTTGGCAGTGTTTTTGGAAGATGAAAATAAAAAAGTATCATTGTATGAATGTACAGATACACCAGTAAATATATTGCCAGAAACAGAACAACAACAATTAAAAGATGGCATTACAATATTGGGTGATGCAAATTTGGCAAAAGTTTTGGCAGAATATACCAGCTGATTTTCTATATTTTGGGCAGTATGGTTTTGGCTTGTGTGGAGAAACTATATTTGCAACAAAAAAAGGAGGCGGCGTATTATGGAACAATGTAATGAATGTATCAGATGTACTGTGGATAACTGCAAACATCACCACAACAATAAAAATTATTGCACACTGGAAACCATACAGGTAGGCACACATGAAACAAATCCTACTATGGACCAATGCACGGACTGTCTTTCTTATATGAAAAGATAAAAAATGATTTGATGAAAAAAGCAGAGGAAAAATCCTCTGCTTTTTTATTCTTCTTCGTCAAATGCTTCATCATCATTTGCAACCAGGAACTCTATAAAGTTATCATTTACATAGCAAGCATATAAAATATTGGTGTCTGTATCCAGACAAATGTTGACACCATGGTTTTTGGCAAGATTTGTGTCAATGCCTTTATTTTGTAAGATATCCATGATTTCCTCTATGACTTGTTGTTTGTTTTCGTTTGCACCACTGATGCTAGAAGTGTTTTCCAAAGACCAAAATGCCATAAAAAGCATGGATTTTAAGAATGTTTCTGTATCATCAGCGGCTTTTTCAAATGTAATAAAGTCATCATTTGTGGAAATGTACATTGGGGGATTGGGGATACCTTTTTCCAAATCGCTGCGTAAATATCCTGCGTGCCAAACACCTTGATTTTCATACCATGTCAAAACATATTCTTGTGTGAGGGTGTGCCATTGTTCTTTTGGTAATTGGCAAAAACGATAAATTTCATTTTCGGCACAAGCGTCTGCAATTTCTTCTGGTGTCATATCTTGTAAATCCTGTGCATATTCGTCAATATCTTCGGATAAATAGTCGTAATTGGTCAAAATGTCATCTGGTGTACAAATGTGGTTATGGATATCATTGATTGGGTGGTTTCCGCAGTACATCATATATTTTTTGTAAAATGGCGGAAATGTGATGTGATATTTTTGTTCAACTGCTGTGATTTCATTTTCAGCAAAGCCTGTAAATGGTGCTGAAAATTTTTTGGAATCTTGTGCATAACATGGTTCATGAAATTGATGCAAATAGTCTAATATTTCCCAAGTTGTTAAATCATATTTTTTTGCCATAAAAATACACCTCCTAGTATTTACATTTAGCATAGCATACAAACATATGTTTGTAAAGTAAAATATAGAAGGTGTTTGATAATTCAAATATTAGTAAGCTCTACCCCAATATACCATGTGTTTTGCGGGTTTGCCACAACAAATACAAGTATCGGACAATGTTTCTTGTTCAAAAGGAATACATCTGCTGGTTGCTGCGGTTTTTTCTTTGATAGCATCTTCGCAGGCTTGGTCGCCACACCACATTGCTTTGATAAAACCAGGGGTTTCATTGATGATTTTTTCAAATTCATCCATAGTGGTTGCAATATATGTTTTTGTGTCACGACGTTCGGTTGCTTTTTGCAATAAAGTGTCATGTATTTCGTCTAACAAAGCAGGAATTTTTGTTTCCAATTCATCCAAAGATACAATGATTTTTTCGCCTGTGTCACGTCTTGCTAAAACAGCTTGATTTTTTTCGATGTCTTTTGGTCCGATTTCCAAACGCAAAGGAACACCTTTCATTTCGTATTCGCTGAATTTCCAGCCAGCAGATTTATCAGAGTCATCTAATTTGATACGACATATGGAAGAAAGCTGATTTTTCAATGCGTCTGCTTTTTCCAAAACGCCTTCTTTGTGCTGGGCAATGGGAATGATGACAACTTGTGTGGGGGCAATGCGAGGAGGCAATACCAAACCACTATTATCACCATGTACCATAATGATAGCACCAATCAATCTGGTTGTAATACCCCAGCTTGTTTGATGTACATATTGTAATTTGTTTTCTTTGTCGGTGTATTGGATACCGAATGCGTGTGCAAATCCATCACCAAAGTTATGGCTGGTAGCAGATTGCAATGCTTTACCATCATGCATCAAGCTTTCAATGGTGTAAGTGTGTGCAGCACCTGCAAAACGTTCTTTTTCTGTTTTTTCACCTTTGATAACAGGGATTGCCAATACATTGTGGCAAAAATCAGCATAAATGTTCAACATACGCAATGTTTCTTCTTGGGATTCTTCTGCGGTTGCATGTGCAGTGTGTCCTTCTTGCCACAAAAATTCCATTGTACGCAAAAATGGACGTGTTGTTTTTTCCCAACGTACCACAGAACACCATTGATTGTATAATTTTGGTAAATCACGATAAGACTGAATGATATTTGCATAATGTTCACAGAACAATGTTTCAGAAGTAGGACGTACACAAATGCGTTCTTCCAATTTTTTATCACCACCATGTGTCACCCATGCAACTTCTGGTGCAAAGCCTTCTACATGGTCTTTTTCTTTTTGTAACAAACTTTCAGGGATAAACATTGGCATATATACATTTTCATGCCCTGTTGCTTTGAAACGTTCGTCCAATTGTTTTTGTATCAATTCCCAAATGGCATAGCCATAAGGACGAATAATCATACAACCTTTGAGAGAAGAATATTCTGTTAAGTCTGCTTTTTTGACAACGTCTGTATACCATTGTGGGAAATCTTTTTCCATATCGGTAATAGACTCTACAAATTTTTTGTCGTTTGCCATAAATGATAACCTCCTAAAATAAAAATCAGTATTTTTCGGCAAAAAAAATCCTTCGTCCCCATAAAAAAGGGACCAAGGTATTTGTCGGCGGTGCCACCCTTATTGATTGCGTGATGCAATCCTCTTGATGTCGTTAACGCCATACA
>JAHHTV010000240.1 GCA_020024395.1 Anaerotignum sp.
AAACTGCTCTACCATACAGGCAATGGTTGCATTAAAACCTTTAGATGATAAATATAAAATCAAACGTGTGGTATACTCTACTTATCAAGCTGTATCTGGCGCAGGTGTTGCAGGATGGAAAGATTTGGAAAATGGTTTGAAAGGGGAAGCCCCCCAAAAATTCCCACACCCCATTGCAAACAACTGCTTACCACACATTGATGTATTTTTAGACAATGGCTACACAAAAGAAGAAATGAAAATGGTAGACGAAACCAGAAAAATATTGCATAATGATAATATGCGTGTTACTGCAACAACCGTGCGTGTACCCGTATTTGATTGTCATAGCGAATCCATAAACGTCGAATTTGAAAAACCATTTGTATTAGAAGAATTGATTGAAACATTGCGTCAAGCAAAAGGTGTGGTATTGCAAAATGATGTACAATCCAATGAATATCCTCTTGCTATCAATGTTGCAGGACATGACGAAGTTTATATTGGTAGAGTTCGTCGTGATGAAAGTGTAGAAAGTGGTGTCAATCTTTGGGTTGTTGCAGATAACATCAGAAAAGGTGCTGCAACAAACGCAGTACAAATTGCTGAAGAAATTATCAAAAATATGCAGTAAAACAAAAAGAAGGAGGTTTTCTTTATGTCCATTTTTACAGGTGCAGGCGTTGCACTCGTTACGCCCACAAATCCCGACGGCAGTGTTCGTTTTGATGAAATGCGAAAACTTATTGAATTTCAAATTGCAAACCATACAGACGCATTGATTATATGTGGTACCACTGGGGAAGCGTCCATATTATCTGATGAAGACCAAGTCGAATGTATTCGTTTTGCAAAAGAAGTTGCAAATGGTCGTGTACCTGTGATTGCAGGTGCAGGCAGCAACTGTACACAGCATTGCATTGCACTTTCACAAGCTTGTGAAAAAGCAGGTGCAGATGCATTGTTGCTTGTCACACCTTATTACAACAAAGCAACACAAAAAGGACTGATATTGCATTACACCGCAGTTGCCGAAAGTGTTTCTATCCCTATTATTTTATATAATGTACCAGGACGCACAGGCTGTAACATTGCACCAAAAACCGTTTTGGAACTTTCCAAAGTCAAAAATATCGTTGCCATAAAAGAAGCAAGTGGCAATTTCTCACAAATTGCAGAAATTGCGGCACTTTGCGGCTCTGACTTTGACATTTACAGTGGCAACGATGACCAAATCGTCCCCATGCTTGCATTGGGTGCAAAAGGTGTCATTTCTGTACTTTCCAATGTTGCTCCAAAACAAACACATGATATGGTAAAAAAATTCACCTCTGGTGACATTGCAGGTGCAGCAAAATTGCAATTAGAAGCCATCGAGCTTATCAATGCCTTGTTCTGTGAAGTCAACCCCATTCCTGTCAAAACAGCTTTGGGTCTTATGGGCTACAATGTGGGCGATTGTGTATTACCACTTTGCACAATGGAAGATAAAAACCTCGAAACACTCAAAACCGCTATGCAAAATTACGGTTTACTCAAATAAAAACATACAAAAATCAAACATAAAAGAGAAGAATACTTTGAATTTCAGAGTATTCTCCTCTTTTTCATATCATAAAATGGAGGTATTTTCATGACAAATATTATCATACATGGTTGTGGGGGCAAAATGGGTCGTGTCGTTGCAGAACTCGTAAAAAACGACCCCCAATGCCAAGTCGTTGCTGGCATAGACCCTGCCACACCTGCAATGGATTTTCCTGTATTTGCAAAACCTGCAGACTGCACTGTAAAAGGTGATGTCATCATTGACTTTTCCACTGCAACTGCGGTACCTGCACTGCTAGCATTTTCTGTTGAAAAACAAATTCCTGTTGTCATTTGTACAACAGCACTTTCACAGGAAACACAAACACAACTGGAACAAACCGCAAACAATGTTGCTGTTTTGAAATCTGCCAATATGTCCATTGGTGTCAATCTGCTTTTTGAATTGGTACAACGTGCAGCACAAATTTTATACGATGCCAATTTTGATATTGAAATCGTAGAAAAACACCACAATCAAAAAATTGATGCCCCCAGTGGCACGGCACTTGCTTTGGCAGATGCCATAAATGATGCAATGGACGATGCATTCCATTATGTATATGACCGTTCCCAAACCAGAGAAAAAAGAGAACGCAATGAAATCGGTATACACGCTGTACGTGGCGGCAATATCGTCGGTGAACATGATGTCATATTTGCAGGCCGTGACGAAGTCATCACACTCAGTCATCATGCTTCCAGCCGTGAAGTATTTGCCGTTGGTGCTGTCAAAGCCGCAAAATTTTTAGCAGGCAAACCAGCTGGATTATACACCATGAAAGAAGCATTGACACAATCTTAAACAAAAAAGCCAATAGAAACCTTTCATTTCTATTGGCTTTTATTTTATATATCTCTACTATCTTGTATCCCATGTTTCACAGCCAGCCGTATAATAAAATATAAAGCAACTCCTTTTATTACCAATAATAGTAAACTTG
>JAHHTV010000241.1 GCA_020024395.1 Anaerotignum sp.
AGATTGGACAGTGTCAAATCTTTCTATGACATTTACGATATCTATGATTTTTTTCTGTTTGAGTGCATTTGTGGCAGGCAATCTTTCAAAAAAGATAAGTGCAAGAAAAATTTTATGGATTGCTGCAGTGATGCTATTTGTTGGCTTTTTTGGTGTGTCTTTCTTAAATACTGAAAATTCCAAAACAAGTCTGTATGTATTGTATCTTTTATATGGTGTTTTTGGTGGCAGTGGTGTTGGAATGGGATATAACTGTATTATCAGTACAGTGAATAAAAGTTTTCCGGATAGAGCAGGTGTTGCCTCTGGTACAATGTTGTTGGGCTTTGGTTTGGGTGGCATTGTTTTGGGTGGTATTGTAAATGGTGTCATTGAAAAAATTGGGATATTTTTTACATTTCGCATATTGGGTATTATCATTGCTGTGGTTTTGCTCATTGGTTCTTTTTTCATAAAGCAACCAAATGTCATATGCCAAAATGCAGAAGCCAAAAAAATACAAAATGGTGTGAATTATACTGCAAATGAAATGGTGAAACAAAAAACATTTTGGATTTTTGTATTATGGACAGTATTGTTAAATTCTGCAAGTTTATTGGTGATAAATAGTGCAGCATCGATTGCGGTTGCTTTTGGTATGCCAGCGGTGATTGGACTGATTGTATCGCTTTTTAATGGGATTGGTCGTGTCATACATGGTGCTTTTTTTGATAGATATAAAGAAAAGAAATCTATATTGTTAAATAATTTTTTTGTGATACTAGCAGGTGCTTTTCTGATATTGGGTGCAATCTCTCATATCGCACCATTGATTTTGATTGGTCTTGTGTGTAGTGGTTTGGGGTATGGAGGTACACCAACATTATCATCCGCAGTAATACTCAATCGCTTTGGAGAAAAGAATTTTGCGGTGAATTTTAGTATTGCAAACTTTTCTTTGATACCAGCAGCAATGATTGGGCCTTTGGTTTCCAGTGCTTTGATTGAAAAGTCTGGTGGTGCTTATGATAGCACATTTTTGATGATTGTCATTCTTGCAATCATTGCATTGATATTGAGAACATTTTTGAAAGAAGTACAACGGTAAATATAAAACTACATTTGTATAATGACAATATGGTAGCGAAAAGCAAAATACAGGCAGTGTGAATAAAAATCACACTGCCTTTTATGATGTGTTTGTAGTATGTAGTGATATACTTATTCCATGATGGAAAGCATGACAGCAAATAGCTCTGTTTTTTCTTGTATAGTAGGAATGAATACTTTTTCTTCTGTGGTATGCATACCATATTGTACTGGCCCAAAACCATCAACAGCAGGAACACCATAATAGAAAAACCAGTTTGCATCTGTGGCAGTTGGCTCGGCTACTTCTTCCATTGTGATACCCAAAATATCTCCTGCTTTTTTTGCAATTTCAAATGCTTTTGCACTCATTTCATTTTTTTCCAAAGCAGGAAATAGTATTCTGTGGCTTACGGTTGTTTTACATACAGGGTCTTCATTGTATTTTGCCAAAGAGGCAATATTTGCTTCTGCTTCTGCAAAAGAAGCGTTTGTGGGAAGCCCTGCACAACAAAATCCCATGTGTGCATCACCAGATACGACACCATTGGGACGACCACCAGAAATGGGGGCAGCATTATAATAAATTTGCCTATCATAATCATTAAAGCTATATAATTTTAAGATTTTATGTGCCAACTCTTTATTTGCACTATGTCCTTCTAAATATGCACCACCTGCATGGGCTTCTACACCCTTGATATCCAGTTCACCTAATATGACACCACGTCTTTCATTGACAACACCATAGCCGTTTTCTGTTTTGACAGCACTTTCAAAAATATAGGCACATTCTG
This sequence comes from Anaerotignum sp., assembly GCA_020024395.1. Taxonomy (GTDB): domain Bacteria; phylum Bacillota; class Clostridia; order Lachnospirales; family Anaerotignaceae; genus Anaerotignum. The sequence continues at coordinate 1,866 of JAHHTV010000241.1, forward strand.
CACCAACAGCTACTTTTTCAAAGACTTCTCTACTGGTGATAGAACCAATTTCTTCATCACAACTATAAATCATTACAATTTCTTTATTTGGCAGTATACCAAGTTCAGAAGCAATTTTTACAGCATATGCAGAAACAGCAAAACCTGCTTTGCAGTCTCCAACACCCAGACCATGCAGCCAACTTTCATTATCTATAAAAGGAGGGTGTTTTTCTGCAAAACCTGCGGGGAAAACAGTATCCAGATGGGCATTCAATACAATTTTTCCATTTGGATTTTCTGGTTTGATGCGAGCAATCAAATGTGTACCAGTACCCTCAAAAAACATTTCTTCCATGGTTATGTCTTTGATACTGGATAGTATTTCTCGTGCGATGTCAACCACTTTTCGGTTGCCTTCGACATCTTTTGACTCGCAATCAATCGCAGCAAAACGTTTCAAAACAGTGACTTGTTCATCTAAATAGTTTTCAGCCAATTTTTTTATTTCTTTTGTATCCATGTCCATCAATCCTTTCATCATTATAAAAAAGTGCTTTCCTTATTTCGGAAAGCACAAAAAACACGATGTTACTTCCCTACGTTGGAATTATCCAAATCAGGTTGAGGGTTAGGCATTTACCTTCTCAGCAATAA
>JAHHTV010000242.1 GCA_020024395.1 Anaerotignum sp.
ACGCAGCACAAACCAGAGAAATGGTACAAGTTCCCATCGTTGGCAACATCACCGCAGGCACACCCATTCTTGCTGTTGAAAATATCGAAGATACATTCCCCGTTCCTTTAGACTATGTCAAAAACGATAGTGTTTTTATGTTGCACGTTCGTGGGGATAGTATGATAGAAGCAGGTATTTTTGACAAAGATTTGATATTGGTACGCCAGCAAAACACTGCTGATAACGGTGATATCGTTGTCGCACTCATAGAAGATTATGCAACTGTCAAAACATTTTATAAAGAAAATGATTTTATACGCCTGCAACCACAAAATTCTTCTATGACCCCCATCATTGTACGAGATGTGACCATTTTAGGAAAAGTAATTGGTTTATTCAGAAAATTCTAAGGAGTGAAATTTATTATGTACGGTTTTATCAAAGTCGGTGCGGCAGTACCCAAACTACACCTTGCTGACTGTATTGCAAATCAACAAGAAATCATACAAATCATAAAACAAGCAGAACAAAAAGGCATACAAGTATTGACATTTCCAGAGCTTGCACTGACTGGATATACCTGTGGTGATTTGTTTTTTCAATTACCATTACTTTCTGCGGCAGAAAATGCCATTGCCGAAATTGCAAAAGCTACACAAGATATTGATATGCTCATTGCAATCGGTGTCCCTGTTTTGGCAGATAACCAAGCATTCAACTGTGTTGCATTATTGCATAAAGGAAAAATATTAGGGCTTGTACCCAAAACATTCATTCCCAACTACAGCGAATTTTATGAAGAACGTTGGTTTGCCTCTGCAAATGATTTGTTGCATGAACAAATCCCATTTGCAGGACAACTTGTTCCCATCGGTGCAGATTTGTTATTTTCTGCAACAAACATTCCCTTTTTGAAAATTGGTGTAGAAATTTGTGAAGATTTGTGGGTACCCATTCCCCCTAGCTCCTATCAAAGCTTATATGGTGCAACACTCATATTAAATGCTTCCGCCAGCAATGAATTGGCATCAAAACCCATTTACCGCACACAACTGGTATCTCAACAATCTTCTCGCTGTATTTCCGCCTATGTTTATGCATCTTCTGGTATTGGAGAATCCACACAAGATTCTGTATTCAGCGGACATAGCATGATTGTGGAAAATGGTACGTTACTTTGTCAAACAGCATTATTTTCCAGAGAAAGCCAACTCATTTGCAGCGACATCGACTTGGAAGTCCTTGTAAACGAACGCCGTCGCCATACCACATATATGACACAGCTTTCACAAAACGACGCCAAACGTTTTTATAGAGAAATCACATTCCAATTATCCGAAACAAACACAAAAACATTTGACCGTTTTGTATCCAAATCCCCATTCATACCACCAAACAATGATTATTTAGATGCCCGCTGTCAAAACTTGTTTCAAATACAAGTCACTGGACTGGCAAGACGTATGGAACATACCCATGCAAACACACTTGTTATCGGCATATCTGGTGGTTTGGACTCCACACTTGCATTATTGGTTGCTGTCAAAGCCTGTGATTTCTTAAATATTCCAAGAACGCATGTACTTGGTGTCACCATGCCAGGCTTTGGCACAACAGACCGCACATATCAAAATGCATTAGAACTCATGCGCTCTTTGGGAATACAAACAAAAGAAATTTCAATCAAAGACGCTGCATTACAGCATTTTGCGGACATCGGACATGACCCATCTGTCCATGATGTCACATATGAAAACACACAAGCGAGAGAACGTACACAAATTTTGATGGATTTGGCAAATAAAACAAATGGGCTTGTTGTTGGCACAGGCGATTTATCCGAATTGGCATTGGGTTGGGCAACCTATAATGGTGACCATATGTCTATGTATGGTGTCAATGCCAGTGTACCCAAAACATTGGTACAAACATTGGTACATTGGATTGCCACATCACAAACACTGGATAGCACAGCCGCATCTGTTTTGCTTGACATCATTGATACCCCCATTAGCCCAGAGCTTTTGCCACCTGATAAAGACGGCAATATCCACCAAAAAACAGAAGACCTTGTTGGGCCTTATGAACTGCATGATTTCTTTTTATATTATATTTTGCGTTTTGGGTTCCGTCCTGCAAAAGTACTGTTTTTGGCAGAAAACGCTTTTGGTTCACAATATGACAGAGCGACATTGCTCAAATGGCTGAAAAACTTTTATCGCCGTTTCTTCATACAGCAATTCAAACGTTCTTGTCTGCCTGACGGCCCCAAAGTAGGTGCTTTGTGCCTTTCTCCTCGTAGTGATTGGCGTATGCCTACCGATGCACATAGCCGCATTTGGCTGGAAGAAGTAGAAAAATTATAACGTATTAAAAAGCCATTTTATTTTATAAAATGGCTTTTTTTCGTTCTTTTTTTATTGTCCAAAACATATATTTATATAAAACGATAGGGGTGCAAAATCCGTTCGAAATCCTTAGATATAAAATTATAGAACAGCACAAACATGTGCAATTA
>JAHHTV010000243.1 GCA_020024395.1 Anaerotignum sp.
GTTCTATTTCAAAATCATATCTCTTACAAAAACTATCCTTGCAAAATCATTGTTTCACTGCTATAATTTTGAAAAAATCCATATTGCGGAGGTTATCTTTTATGAAAATCAAAACATTAGAAATTGGTTCTATTGGTACAAACTGTTATGTTGTTTCTGATGACAACAATGTTTGTGCAATTATAGATTGTGATGGCAATACACGTCCTTTATTTCAATATATCAGTGAAAACAATTTGAAACCCACACACATTTTATTGACACATGGACATTTTGACCATATTGGAGCTGTGTCAGAAGTACAAGAAATGTATGGTTGCCAAATTTGTGGTGGCAAACAAGAACAAAGCGTATTTTTAGACCCTGCCATCAATTTTTCTGCACAAACAGGTAAACCCATTACCGTAAATCCTGATATTTTATTAGAAGAAGGGGATGTCGTAGAAGTTGGCAACATGCATTTTCAAGTATTATTTACACCTGGACACACATCTGGTAGCATTTGTTTTATGATTGAAGATAACCTATTTACTGGTGATACATTGTTCCAAGGCTCTTGCGGACGTACAGATTTTCCTACTGGTGATTGGGCAACCATATTGCAATCTTTGAAACGTTTGAGAGATTTGGACGGCGATTATACCGTATACCCTGGTCATGGCCCTTCCACCACATTAGGTATTGAAAGACAGTCCAATCCTTATATGTAAGTATAAACAACCATAACACCAAAAGCCCTTTTACGGGGCTTTTTTGTGCGAAAGGAGGCATTTTCTGTATGCAGTATATTATGTCATTAGACCAAGGCACAACAAGCTCTCGCTGTATTTTGTTTGACAAACAAGGAAATATCATCAGTATGGCACAAAAAGAATATCAACAAATTTATCCAAAAGCAGGTTGGGTGGAACATGATCCTATGGAAATTTGGCAAACACAACTGGAAGTGGCACAACAAGCCATATCACAAAAAGGATTGACTGCCGCAGACATTGCTGCAATCGGTATCACAAATCAAAGAGAAACCACAATACTCTGGGACAAACGCACAGGCAAACCCATATACAACGCCATTGTGTGGCAATGCCGCCGTACAGCCAAAGATTGTGACACACTTGCAGAATATCGTGATATTTTTCAGCAAAAAACAGGTTTATTGCTTGATGCATATTTCTCTGCTACAAAAATTCGTTGGATATTAAACCATGTACCAAATGCCAGAAAATTGGCAGAACAAGGCAATCTTTTATTTGGTACAGTTGACACATGGCTGATTTGGAATTTGACAGGTGGACAAGTACACGCAACAGATTATTCCAATGCTTCCCGCACCATGTTATTCAATATCCATACATTACAATGGGACGATGAAATATTAAAAATATTGGATATCCCTGCCAGCATATTGCCAAACGTTTTGCCTTCTAGTGGTGTTTTTGGATATACATTGCCATTTCATTTTGGTAGCCCCATTCCCATTTCGGGCGTAGCTGGTGACCAACAAGCAGCACTGTTTGGACAAGCCTGTTTCACTCCTGGCTCTGCCAAAAACACATATGGTACAGGTTGCTTTTTATTGATGAATACAGGTGAAAAACCTGTTTTATCCCAAAATGGGCTTTTGACTACCATTGCATGGGGATTAGATGGCAAAGTGACATATGCTTTGGAAGGCTCTGTATTTGTGGCAGGTGCTGCAATACAATGGTTGCGTGACGAATTAGAACTGATACAAACTGCCCAAGAAACAGAAGCACTTGCTTTGTCTGTGCCTGATACTTGTGGTGTTTATTTGGTGCCTGCTTTTGTTGGGCTTGGTGCGCCGCATTGGGACGCTTATGCACGTGGTACACTCACAGGATTGACCCGTGGTGCAAACCGATGCCATATTGTGCGTGCGGCTTTGGAATCTATGGCATACCAAACATACGATGTATTACATGCAATGGAAGAAGACGCAAAAATCCCTCTGGCAGAATTGCGTGCCGATGGTGGTGCAGCAGCAAACAGCTTTTTGTTACAATTTCAAGCAGATATTACAGGTGTACCTGTTTTACGCCCCATCATATTAGAAACAACCGCACTGGGGGCTTGTTATCTGGCAGGACTTTCCGTGGGATACTGGAAAGATTTGTCAGAAATACGACGCAACTGGGGTGTTGCCCATGCTTTTTCGCCAAATATTTCCAAAGAAAGTGCAAATATACGATTGGCAGGTTGGCAAAAAGCCCTTCGACAAACACTAACAAAATAACATACCAAAATTTCAAAAAAAAATCCAAATAACTTTTCAAGGTTTTCACAATATATCACAATATATAGTTTTCTTATTGAAAATAAAAACTATATGTGGTACATTATTTTACAGTAACTCTCTATTGGAACAACTGGGAAACGGGAATGATGAAGGAGGAAAAATGTTATGTATGTCATCAAAAAAGATAATACCCATGAACCTTGGAATGTACAAAAAGTCATTACGGCTGTTAATAAATCCG
>JAHHTV010000244.1 GCA_020024395.1 Anaerotignum sp.
AAAAAAGATAAAAAATCTTTTTATAAAAAATTTGGAAATCTATATATCAAATATTTTTCTCAAAAATGAGAATATTATTTGTAAAAAACAGCCGAAAGATGGCTGTTTTTTGTTTGGCATGATTTTTGCTTTATAATTATGACAAATAATGACAAATAGTATCATCTGATGAGGAGGATTTTTTATGATGGATATGAAAAAAGCTTTAGAAGCAATAAAAAGTGAAATGCAACCTAGTATGGGTTGTACAGAACCAGTTGCCATTGGTTTGGCAGTTTCCAGAACTTGCGAAATGTTGACAACACCTGCAACACGTTTGGATATGGTAATTAGTTCCAATATTTTCAAAAATGCATATAGTGTGCAAATACCAAATGCGGGTACAAATGGTATTGAACTTTCTTGTGCATTGGGTTGTGTATTAAGTAAACCAGGAAATACAATGGAAATTTTTGCAAGCATACACCCTGCAGATGTAGAAAAAGCAAAAAAAATGGTTGCAGATGGTTTGGTGACTGTGAAAGTGTTGCAAAGTAGTCAATTTTATATTGAATGTGTAGCAACAAATGGTACAGAACGTGCACACACCATCACAGAAGATGCACATGATAATATGGTGTATGCAGAAAAAGATGGCGAAGTTTTGACAGATAAACGTGTCAAAGATGATGTGCAAGTGACAGAAACAACAGATTTTGATATCACACAATATACATTTGCAGACTTCTTGGAAGTGGCAGAAAATGTTGATGTCAAAGATTTGGCTTTCATAAAAGAAGGCATTGATATGAATTTGGAAATTGCAAAAATAGGCTTAGAAAAGAAATATGCCATCGGTATTGGCCCTGCAATGTTAAAAATGGTGAAAGATGGTACATTGTCAAACGATATGGTAACAGATGTAAAATTGACAACATCAGCAGCTTGTGATTTCCGTATGAGTGGTGGCAATGGCTCTGTTATGACATATTTGGGTAGTGGTAACCAAGGGATTGAAACCATGATACCTGCCGCAGTCGTAGCAAAACATCTGAAAGTTTCTGAAGAAAAATTATTGCGTGCAGAATTATTGGGTATGTTGATTATTATGTACATGAAAAAACATGTGGGTAGACTTTCTCCTATTTGTGGTGCAACATTGGCAGGTTCTGGCTCCGCAGCAGCAATGGTGTATATGATGGGCGGTAATTTGGAACAAATTTGTGGTGCTGTACAAAATATGATGGGTGGTGTTGCAGGTATGTTCTGTGATGGTGCAAAAGGTGGCTGTGCATTGAAACTGTCTATCTGTGCAGGGGAAGCTGTGTATGCAGCATTGTATGCAATGGATAACAGCATTATACAAGATACAGATGGTATCATTAGCAAAGATGTGGAAGAAACAACAAAGAATTTGACAAAACTTTCTCATGAAGGTTTGTCAGAAGTAGATATGAAAGTTATCGAAATTATGCAAACAAAAAAATAATATGCATATTACAAATGGTATTGTTTATGTCAAAGTATGACATAGACAATACCATTTTTTTATGTTTTATATAAAAACGACATAAAATATATACATTATTTAATATATAAACATATATAAACATATATAAACAGATATTACAAAAAATATGTGAAATTTTACAAAGCAAAACAAAAATATTGACGAAAAAATAAAACATTTTATAATGAGAATATAAATGGAGGAGGGGTTTTATGCATTTTGAGAAAGAGCGGAAAAAGAGTGAATATCATTCTTTGAGTACGAAGCTATTGCAAGTGGTTTGTTCGATTTTTTGTATATCGGTATTGGCTGTGTCAATGTGTAATTTTTTTACAACAAGAAATATGATACAGCATGATATGAAAATGAATATAGAACAGACTGTGCAATATTACACAAAAGAAGTTTCTGCATGGTTGGATGTGCGTGTGGAGCATTTGCGTTTGTTGCAATACAAATTGCAAAATTTATCTGCTGACCAGTGGACAGAAGAAAATATTCAAGATTTGGTATTCCATTCTGCACAGTATGGTAGTTCTTATGGTGTGATTACAGACTATGTGGTTTTGGCAAATAAAATGATGATATCAGGGGATAATTGGGTGCCAGAAGATGGATATGACCCAACACAAACAGCATATTATCAAAATGCAGCAACCACAGATTTATATATTAGTACGCCTTATGTAGATGCTACAACACAGGAATTTATCATTACCATTTCTATGCCAATTAAAACAAATGGCGTATTACGTGGTGTTGTAGCAAGGGATTTACATATTACAGAAATACAAAAAATGATTACACAATATATATCGGATAATGGTAGTTATTTGTATTTGATAGATAATATGGGGCATATATTAAGCCACCAAAATACAGCGTTTGAAACAACTGCAAAACAAGTGGTAGGTGTTTCAGATGTTTCTATGCCTATATTGCAAGATGCTGTTAACACCATACAATACCATAAAGATTATGATAATGAAAGCAAA
>JAHHTV010000245.1 GCA_020024395.1 Anaerotignum sp.
ATTCTTTGGGATTTGATGCGGCTGTGCAGGCTTTGGAAGCTGGTCAAGCAGATGGCGTTATCGCAGGTATGAGCATTACAGAAGATAGAAAACAAAAATATGATTTTTCTGACCCTTATTTCGATAGTGGCGTTGTAATGGGTGTAAAAGGCGACAACGAAGAAGTAAAAGCATATGAAGATTTGTCTGGTAAAAAAGTGGCTGTAAAAACTGGCACAGAAGGACAGAGATTTGCAGATTCTATCAAAGATGAATATGGTTTTACAACTGTGGTATTTGAAGATTCTAGCTCTATGTATTTGGACGTAAAAGCAGGTAATTCCGTAGCTTGCTTTGAAGATTACCCCGTTTTGGCTTACAATATTGCAAACAATATTGGTTTGAAAATTGTGACAGAAAAAGAACAAGGCAGCTCTTATGGTTTTGCGGTTAGAAAAGACCAAAATCAAGAATTGTTGTCTATGTTTAATGAAGGTTTGAAAAATCTGAAAGAAAACGGAAAATATGATGAAATTGTGGATAAATACACAAAATAATGTGATTATCCAAAATGAAAATTTTGTCTTTTAGTTGGGAGTAGTGTTTTATGGGAGTAAATATGAACTTTTTTGAATATGCGGCGAGCATATCCCCTCGTCTATGGATAGGGCTGCAAATGACAGTTGCTATGACGGTTTGTGCCTTGGCGTTAGGGATTGTGGTGGGTTTGATTACCTGTCTGTTCTCCATATCAAAATATAAAGTATTGAATACGATTGCAGGGGTGTATTTGAGTATCATTCGTGGTACACCTTTGATGGTACAGGCAACATTTATTTATTTTGGTATCAGTGGTGCATTACAAATACCAATTTCACCATTTTTGGCAGCAGTGATTGTATTGATGTTAAATTCTGGTGCATATCTGTCTGAAATTTTCAGAAGTGGTATCAATGCTGTAAACAAAGGACAGATGGAAGCGGCTAGAAGCTTGGGATTGCCAAAAGGTGTGGCAATGAGAAAAATTATATTGCCACAAGCCATTCGTATGGTCATTCCTTCTGTTGCAAACCAATTTATCATTACATTGAAAGATACTTCTATACTTTCCGTAATTGGGATTACCGAATTGATGTTTCAAAGTAAACAAATTGTGGCAGGAAATATGCGTGCATTTGAAACATATGCGATTGTTGCAGTTTGGTACTATGTGCTTGTGATGTTGTTGACACAACTGTTCAAAGTACTGGAAAGGAAGTTGGGTAAATGATAAAAGTAAAAGTTGAAAATTTGAAAAAAAGTTTTGGTAAATTGGAAGTGTTAAAAGACATCAATATGGAAGTGCAAGAAGGCGAAGTGGTTTGTTTGATTGGCCCTTCTGGTTCTGGGAAAAGTACATTTTTGCGCTGTCTGAACAAATTGGAAGAACCCACAGGTGGTTCTGTGATTGTAGATGATTATGATTTGATGTCAAAAACTGCGGATATCAATAAAATTCGTGAAAATATCGGTATGGTGTTCCAGCAGTTTAATTTGTTTCCGCATTTGTCTGTGTTGGAAAATATTACATTGGCACCTGTGGACAGAAAACGTATGACAAAAGAACAAGCGATTGAAAAAGCAAAAAATTTGCTGGATAGAGTTGGTCTTTTGGATAAAGCAGATGTATATCCTGCAAGTTTGTCAGGGGGACAACAACAAAGGGTTGCCATTGCAAGAGCATTGGCAATGGAACCAGATATTATGCTTTTTGATGAACCAACTTCTGCACTTGACCCTGAAATGGTTGGGGAGGTGCTGGATGTTATGAAAAAATTGGCAGCTGAAGGTATGACAATGGTTGTGGTGACACATGAAATGGGTTTTGCAAGAGAAGTGGCTGACCGTGTAGTATTTATGGACGGTGGCTATATTGTGGAACAAGGTACACCAGAAGAAGTGTTTGGCAATCCACAAAACAAAAGAACACAAGATTTCTTAAATAAAGTGTTATAATTCTCACAAAAACACAACCCCCAAAAAATATACCAAGACAATCAAAAATCCACTGCAAACGAATATTGTTTTGTAGTGGTTTTTTTGTGAGAATGGCAAAATAACTTGCATATCATACCAAAAAGTGTTATACTAATGCCAATGGTAAACAGAAATTGTAGTCGTAAGAGTGGGTGAAAACCCACTCTTTATTATTGCTAGGCAAATAAATAAATTTGATATGAGGTGATGGTTATGGCAAAGAGTAATACAGAAAAAAAAATACTTCCCTTGCTGGAACCCATTGTGGAAGAAAAAGGGTTAGAGCTTGTTGATGTAGAATTTGTAAAAGAAGGTGCAAATTGGTATCTGCGTATTTATATTGATAAAGAGGGCGGCGTTTCGATTGATGATTGCGAAGGTGTGGGCCGTGCATTGGAAGCAAAATTGGACGAAACAGACCCGATTGAACAAGCATATATATTGGAAGTAAGTTCTCCTGGTATTGACCGCCCATTGAAAAAAGA
>JAHHTV010000246.1 GCA_020024395.1 Anaerotignum sp.
ATCAGGGTTATTCAAATCAAACGCATGGGACTCTGCCAAAGCATAAATCTCGCCTGTGTTTGGGTCCATCACGATTGCTGCTACATTTTTAGATGGCCATTGTTGTTGTGTTTCTGCAACCACTTCTTCTGCCATTTGCTGTATATTATAATCAATGGTTGTGATGATGGTGTCGCCATCTTGTGCATTATAATCTTGATGTACCACAGAGTCTGCCCCTTGATACAATATGAAAGAACGTCCTGACATTCCCTTCATATAGTCATTATAATATTTTTCTATTCCCCATTGTGTATCGCCACGTGTAAAACCAACCAAATGACAAGCCGTTGTTTTCAAAGGATAAGAACGTTTACTTGCTTTTTCAAAATATATCCCTTTGATTTTTTTTGCTTCCAATTCTTCTTTAATACTTCTATCCACATTTTTCACCAAATATTTCCAATGGTTATTCAAATAAATTTCTCCTGTTTCTGGATTGATTGTGATATATTTTTTCAACGTTTCATATTCCAATTCTGGAAAATATTCACATAATGTGGTCAATGTCTTTTCTTGTTCTTTTGTATCAAATTCCACCAACTGCAACGCATCTAACACCACATGATACACAGTGGTGCTAATTGCCAAAACCTGATTGTTTCTATCCATAATAGAGCCTCTATTGGGTGGTATAGTAATATCATAGCGATTGATTTGCTGATTTTTGGCAACTGCTTCAAACTCTGCACCATGTGCCATTTTCCAATAAAACACACGTCCAAACATCAAAACAAAACCTATCAAAAACATAAAAAGAATAAAAGCAAATTTGCCATTTGCCTTTACTCCTTTTGATGATTTTTTTCTCATTTACATCAATCCTTTTTCCAAAAATTTAGTATAGAAGTAAAAAAAGAAGGTTGTTCTTTTTCATTTTCATCAGCAGCATATTGTATGGTATAACTTTGTTTTGGCACATCTATGTAAACCACTTGATATGGCTGTGGTTCTGCCATACCCAATCGCTTCATTGCCTCTTGTTTGATATATTCCAAATCAATTTGCTCTGCCAATTCTGCTTCTAATGTGGCATTTTGTGCTTTAATTGCAGACAATTCATTTTTTTGTTTTCTGATTTGCATTTCTTGTTTTGCTACAATTACATTTGCCCCCATAAACGTAATACAGCCAACAAACACCAACAACATTACAGCACACACATACAATATATGTAGTTTTTGTTCTCTACGTTCTGCTCTGATTTCATGTAGTTTTGGTTGTGGTTTTTTGACTTGTACTTGTTCTGGTTCTTCTTTTGGTTGTATTTGATATGCGACACTTCCTTGCATCGGATATGTATTTTGTGCAGTGTTATGGTATTTTGTTGTATATGGTGTATTGTGATTTCTTCTTTTTTGTGCCATATATTACACCTCTTTTTTATGATTTTCCAAGACCCTCCAGCACACGCAATTTTGCACTTCTGGAACGATGGTTCACTTCCAATTCTTGTTTGGAAGGCAATATGGGTTTTCTTGTCACCACTTTTCCAATGGGACTGCGACCACATACACAAACAGGAAATTGTGGTGGACAAATACAAGGATTTTCTAATTTTCTAAATGTTTCTTTTACAATTCTATCTTCCAAAGAATGGAATGTGATAATGCATAATCTGCCGCCTTTTTGCAAATGATTTGCCGCTGCATCAATGGCTTTTTCCAATACTTCCAGTTCTTTGTTTACTTCAATACGAATTGCCTGAAATGTTCTTTTCGCAGGGTGTGGGCCATCTTTTCTGGCACCTTTTGGCACTGCTTTTTTAATCACTTCCACCAATTCGCCTGTTGTTTGAATGGGCTTTTGTTTCCTTTCTGCCACAATAAATTGTGCAATCCGTTTTGCCCATCTTTCTTCTCCATAAGTAAATATCACATGGTTCAAATCTTCTTCGCTATATGTGTTAACCACATCGTATGCACAAAATGGCTTTGTTTCATCCATACGCATATCCAGTGGTGCATCTTGTTGATAAGAAAATCCCCTATCTGCTTCATCTAACTGATGAGAGGACACACCAATGTCCATCAACATACCATCTATTTTATCAATTTCTAATGATTGTAATATTTGTTCAATATTTCCAAAATTATCATGCACCCATGTAATTTTATCCAAATGGTCTTTCAAACGCTCTTTTGCTGCTGCGTGCGCATGCAAATCTTGGTCAATACAAATCAATCTACCTGTGGTCAGTCGTTTTGCAATCTCCAAAGAATGTCCGCCACCACCAGTAGTACCATCTACATAGATACCATCTGGTCGAATACAAAGGTTTTCCACACATTCTTGAAGCAATACGGAAATATGATGAAATTCCAAACAAAAACACCTTCCCTTTCTTTTGTAATTTCAAAACAATTTATTGCAGTACTGTAAAAAAGCATCATAGACAACACAATCTCACACACCGCTACCATTATCCACATTGTAAT
>JAHHTV010000247.1 GCA_020024395.1 Anaerotignum sp.
TTTAGAGGGTTTAGACAAGTATAAAAAAATAATATTAAAAAAAATTTAAAAAAAATCGCAGGAATTAAAGATGTCAAAGTAAAAAAACATTTTTTTGGAGGTCTAGAGGTTCAAATCACTGAAGATAATCCTATTGCTTATCAAGATGGAGATCCAATCAATGTAATTTTAGATAATGGTGAAGTTATTGATTTAACAAATCATGATTTTATAAAAAATTTACAACAACTTCCAAGTCTAAAAAATTTTGATCAAGATAATTTGAAAAAATTTGCAAAGGAATATGTAAATGTTTTACCTGTTGTTAGAGAACAATTTTCTGAAATTATTTTCGAACCTGAAACTAATGATCCTACTAGAATTAAAATTATTAGTAATAATAATAAGATTTCTTATGTGCGTATAGAAGATATGGTATATCAATTAAAATATGACAGTATATTTGGGCGTTTTACAGGTGATATCTCCATCGAACAAAATACACTCATTATCAATGGACAACGTATTCATGTTTTCAGTGAAAGCGATGCTGCTTTGATTGATTGGAAAAGTTGTGGAGCAGAATATATCATCGAATCCACAGGTGCTTTCAACACTATGGAAAAAGCAGCTTTACATAAAATTGGTGGGGCAAAAAAAGTCATACTCACCGCACCATCAAAAGATGATATCATGCCCACATTCGTTATGGGTGTCAACCATCAAACATATACACCCAATATGGATATCGTTTCCAATGCATCTTGCACCACAAACTGTTTAGCACCTTTGGCAAAAATCATACATGAAAACTTCGGCATAGAACAGGCTTTAATGTCCACCATACACTCTGCAACCGCAAAACAAAAAGCAGTCGATGCCAGAGCGGGTAGAGATTGGAGAACAGGACGTTCTGTATTTAATAATATCATTCCCTCTACCACAGGTGCAGCAAAAGCCGTTGGACGTGTTATACCCGAATTAAAAGGCAAAATGACAGGTATGTCTTTCCGTGTCCCCACAAATGACGTTTCTGTCGTAGATTTGACCGCACGTTTGAAAACACACACCACATACGAACAAATCTGTGCCAAAATCGAGGAAGCCTCCAAAACCAGCATGAAAGGCATTGTCAGCTACATCAAAGATGAAGTTGTTTCTTCCGATTTGTTGGGCGATTTCCACACCTGTATTTTTGATGAAACGGCTGGTATTATGTTAGATGACAATTTTGTCAAACTCATTGCATGGTATGATAACGAATGGGGCTATAGTAACAAAGTTGTTGACTTAATCGCTTATATGTATCAAAAAGACAATCAATAAACATCTCAAATAATAAAAGAGGAGAAATACATTCTCCTCTTTATTATTTCTAATCCATCAAATGATTTTTGATATTATTCGTTATCTACTTTGTACATATGTTTTATCAAATCCAGTGCTTTGTTGCTGTAACCCCATTCATTGTCATACCAGCTAACCAATTTCACAAAGTTATCATTCAAAGCAATACCTGCTTTTGCATCGAAAATAGAAGTATGTGCATCTGTCAGGAAGTCAGAAGAAACTACATCTTCATCTGTGTAATCCATGATACCTTTCATTTCATTTTCGCAAGCATGTTTAATAGCTTCTTTGATTTCTTCATATGTTGCAGGTTTTTCCAAACGGCAAGTCAAATCAACAACAGATACATCAATTGTAGGCACTCTGAAAGACATACCTGTCAATTTACCATTCAAATGAGGAATTACTTTACCCACAGCTTTTGCAGCTCCTGTACTAGAAGGAATAATATTTGCTGCTGCACTACGGCCACCTCTCCAATCTTTTTTGGAAGGACCATCTACTGTTTTTTGTGTTGCAGTTGTGGAGTGAACAGTTGTCATCAAACCTTCCACAATACCGAAATTATCATCAATTACTTTTGTCAAAGGTGCCAAGCAGTTTGTTGTACAAGATGCATTGGAAACGATTGTCATATCTTTTGTATAAGTGTTGTTGTTTACACCCATAACAAACATCGGTGCATCAGCAGAAGGTGCAGAAATGATAACTTTTTTTGCACCACCATTAAAGTGTGCAGCTGCTTTATCCATTGTTGTAAACAAACCAGTGGACTCCAATACATATTCAGCACCAGCATCTTTCCAAGGAATTTCTTTTGGATCCATCACGTTATAAACTGTCACCACATGACCATTCACGACCAATTTACCATCTTTTTCTTCCATTTTGCCTTGGAAACGACCATGCGCAGAATCATATTTCAACATATACATCATATATTCCACATCAATAAAAGGGTCATTCACAGCTACAACTTCCACGTCGCCTCTTTCGATTGCTGCACGGAACACCAAACGACCAATACGACCAAAACCATTGATACCAACTTTTACCATAAAAAATTCCTCCTCTATTTTTCGTGGGACACATTTGTTATATCGGCACGCTACGTGTCCCTATTGATAGTATACCACAA
>JAHHTV010000248.1 GCA_020024395.1 Anaerotignum sp.
CACATCTGTCTGCGTGATACCTTGTTTACAATACTTTTGCTAAAAATGTTTGCAAACGTTCACTTTTTGGATTTTCAAAAATTTCTTTTGGTGTACCTTCTTCCACCTGTTTCCCATCTGCCATAAACATTACACGTGTTGCAACTTCTTTTGCAAATCCCATTTCATGTGTCACAACCACCATTGTCATATTTTCTTGTGCAAGTTGTTTCATAACTTCCAGCACTTCCCCAACCATTTCAGGGTCAAGTGCAGAGGTTGGTTCATCAAACAGCATCACTTCTGGCTGCATACATAACGCACGCACAATGGCAATTCTTTGTTTTTGTCCACCAGAAAGCTGAGAAGGATATGCATCTGCTCTATCTTCCAATCCAACCCTTGCCAACAAACGCAAAGCCAATTTCTTTGCTTCTGCTTCTGTTTTATTTTGCAATTTCATTGGTGCAATAATCAAATTTTTTAATATGGTCATATGTGGAAACAAATTAAAATGCTGGAACACCATACCCATTCTTTGCCGATGGATATTGATATTTACTTTTTTATCTGTAATATCCACACCATCAAAATAAATATGTCCACCAGTTGGCACTTCCAACAAATTCAAACAACGCAAAAATGTAGATTTTCCAGAACCAGAAGGCCCAATCACAACCACCACTTCACCTTTTTGAATTTCTGTTTGAATACCGTCTAATGCTTTTATTTTACCACCACGGTAATGTTTTTCCAAATTTTGGACACGAATTAACGCATTATCGCTCACTGTTTCTCAATCTCCTTTCCAGTTTATTTACTAGGAAGGTAAAGAACATTACCATCACCAAATAAATCAACGCCACCGCAAACAAAGGCATATATGCACTATATGTAATACCTCTGATAATATCACCTGCTCTTGTCAAATCTACCAAAGCAATATAACCTGCAACGGATGTTTCTTTCAACAATACAATAAATTCATTTGCCAATGCAGGCAATACATTTTTGAATGCTTGCGGTATCACGACATATCGCATTGTCTGTATATAGTTAAAGCCCAAGCTACGACCTGCTTCAAACTGTCCATTATCCACACCCATGATACCGCTTCGTATAATCTCTGCCACATATGCACCAGAATTGATACCGAATGCAATCGTACCAATCAAAATTTTACTGTCTACCGCTATCAATATGACAAAATTCATAATCAATAATTGTACCATAACAGGCGTACCACGAATGACAGCCAAATAAATATTTGCTATCACATTCAGAAATTTCAATATAAATTTTGAAAATCCACCATGCATTTCTTTGATATGTTTGTCATGGGTAGAACGTATCATTGCAACTACAACACCAATTACAATACCAATCAATACTGCAAAAAATGTCAATTTTAATGTATTGCCCAAACCTTGTACAAGATATTGCCATCTATCATCTTGTATAAAGTTTTTATAAAAATCCGCTTGAATGGTGGCCCACCAAGACTGTAAACCTTCCATGCAAATCCTCCTTTTATTCATTTGTTAAAAAATAGGGACGGTTTCCCGTCCCTTTTTTTTGGATACGAATTATTCTGCTTTGATATATTTGTCTACAATGCCTTTTACAGTACCATCTTCAATCAATTCATTCAATGCTTTGTTGATAGGTTCTGTCAATTCGCTGTCTTTTGCCAAAGCAATCGCATAATTTTCTGTTGTATATTCTGTATCCAGAATTTTTAATCCTTCATTTGCTTCTACAAATGATTTTGCAGGTTCATTATCAATAACAACACAATCTACTTTACCCGCTTTCAAAGCTTCCACTGCATCTGTACCTTTGTTATAACGTTCTACAGTACCTTTGCCTGCTTTTTCGATATCATCTGTTGTATATGCATCACCTGTTGTTGTTGTTTGTACGCCTACTTTATGATTTGCGCCTTCTGCCAACAAATCATCTACACTTGTAATCTCAGAATCTTCTTTTACAATGATAGATTGTATGCCTGTTGCATAGCTGTCTGTAAAATCAACACTTTCCAAACGGTCTTCTGTTACTGTCATACCTGCCATACCAATATCTGCTTTTCCAGATACAATAGAAGGAATGATGGAATCAAATATCATATCTTCAATTTTCAATTCATAACCCAATTTATCAGCGATTGCTTTTGCAACTTCTGCATCAATACCAACCACTTCGCCGCCTTCATAGAATTCATAAGGAGGGAAATCTGCACTTGTTGCCAATATCAATGTTTGCTTACCAGTATTTTCTGCACCATCTGCATTTGCATCTTCTTTATCATCTGTTGCTTCAGAACCACCACAAGCTGCCAAAGCAGTTGTCATAGAAAGAATCATTGTTGCTGCCAAAATGTTTTTCAAATATTTTTTCATATCTTTTTACCTCCACTAATTGTTTACAATTTTTTCTATTCCTTATTTTACAGTACTTGCTGTAACCAATACACAGATT
>JAHHTV010000249.1 GCA_020024395.1 Anaerotignum sp.
GTATTTATTTTAGCCCAAAGTTGTGAAAAAAGAAAGAGGGAATATACGAAAAAGTGCAGGTTTTGTGGGAAAATCGTTGACATGGGAATACAGAAATTGGTATAATTCATTTTAGTTTGCAGATATGATGTTCGGCAAAAAAATAAGCCGAAATGTTTGATAAATACAGGAGGATAAGAATATGCTGGAATTAAGGAACATTTCTTTTTCCGCAGAAGGAAAACAAATTTTGAAAAATATCAATCTGGTGATTGATGATGCAAAATTTGTGGTGATTACAGGCCCTAATGGCGGCGGAAAATCTACATTGGCAAAAGTCATTGCAGGGATTATAAAACCTGATAGTGGTCAAATATTGCTGGATGGTCAAGATATTACAGATTGGAATATTACAGAACGTGCAAAAGCAGGGGTGAGCTTTGCATTTCAACAACCAGTTCGTTTCAAAGGTGTGACTGTCAAAGATTTGATTACACTGGCAAGCGGCAACAAAGATTTGTCTACGGCGGCAGCTTGTGATTATTTATCTGAAGTGGGGCTTTGTGCAAAAGATTATATTGACCGTGAAGTGAATGCAAGCCTTTCTGGCGGAGAATTGAAAAGAATTGAAATTGCAACCGTAATGGCAAGAAAAACAAAATTGACATTGTTTGATGAGCCAGAAGCTGGTATTGATTTATGGAGTTTCAAAAATTTGATTGATGTGTTTGAGAAAATGCATGATGAAATACAGGCTTCTATATTGATTATTTCTCATCAAGAAAGAATTTTGAATATTGCTGACCAAGTGGTAGTTATCAGCGGCGGCGAAATTGCACAAATTGGCACAAAAGAAGAAGTATTGCCCGGTTTGTTTGGTGTGGAAGTTGGTTGTAGATATTTTCAGGAGGAGAATGCATAATGTTAAATGATGTTATCAAAAATTTGCTGGCAGAAGTGGCGGATATGACAGAAATTCCTGTAAATGCTGCATTTAATATTCGTAGCAATGGCAAAAGTGAAGGAAGACACTCCACAGAAAATATAGAAATTGTACCAAAAGAAAATAGCTCTGGTATTGATATTTATATCAAAGCAAATACAAAAGATGAAAATGTGCATATTCCTGCACTGATTACAGAAGCAGGTGTGCATGATGTGGTTTATAATGATTTTCATATTGGAGAAAATGCAGATGTGACGATTGTGGCTGGTTGTGGTATTCATAACTGTGGCAATGAGGAGTCTTTGCATGAAGGCATACATCGTTTCTTTGTGGGGAAAAATGCAAAAGTAAAATATCTGGAAAAACATATCGGAGAAGGTGATGGCAATGGCAAACGTATCATCAATCCACAAACCCATATTATTGGGGAAGAAAACAGCTATTTGGAAATGGATACATTGCAATTAAAAGGTGTAGACTCTACAAAACGTATTTCCAGTGCAAAATTGGCTGCAGGTGCAACCGTTGTCATTCGTGAAAAAATTATGACACATGGTGACCAATATGCAGAAACATCTTTTGATGTGGAATTGGAAGGTACAGGAAGTTCTGCAAAATTGATTTCCCGTTCTGTGGCAAAAGACCATTCCAGACAGTTGTTCCGCTCCAAAATTGTGGGCAATGCAGACTGTTATGGACATTCTGAGTGTGATGCGATTATTATGGATGAGGGAATTGTAGCGGCAGAACCTGAAATTTTGGCAAATGATGTGGATGCAACATTGATACATGAAGCGGCGATTGGTAAAATCGCAGGTGACCAGTTGATGAAATTGATGACACTAGGCTTGACAGAACAAGAAGCAGAAGCACAAATTATAAACGGATTTTTGAAATAATCAGAAAGCCATGCAAGTTTTTTTGCATGGCTTTCTAAAAAAGAATATACTTTCTGAGGAGTTGCAGGAAAAAGTGAAAAAAGAAATTTTCAGTTGGGTAAAAACAATATTGTTGGCGATATTGCTGGCGTTTTTTGTCAATCATGTGCTGATTGTCAATGCAACTGTGCCAACAGGTTCTATGGAAAATACTATTATGCCGGGTGACCGTATATTGGCACTGCGTACCAGTTATTGGTTCAAAAGTCCAGAAAGAGGCGATGTTGCGGTATTTAAGTATCCAGATGACCCAGAACAAAAGATTATGTATGTCAAACGTGTGATTGGTGTGGGCGGCGATACAGTGGAAGTTAAAGACGGCGACGTGTTTGTCAATGGTGTATTGCAGGAAGAACCATATATCAAAGAAGTGACAGAGGGGGATTTTGGCCCGTATGAAGTGCCGGAAGGGTGCTATTTTATGATGGGGGATAACCGCAATCGCTCTTTAGATGCAAGATATTGGGAAACGAAATTTGTAGAAGAAGATGCAATATTGGGAAAAGCAGTGTTGCGGTATTATAAAGGCATAAAATTGATAGAATAAAGTGGATATATAGAAAGCAAAGTTAAAAAACAAGAG
>JAHHTV010000025.1 GCA_020024395.1 Anaerotignum sp.
ATACTATACCATACAACCATCACAATATCATGAAAATCATTCGTTCATTTATGTCATAAAGGGGGGCTTAAAAATGTATCAAATCATATTTTTAATACTTTGTGTATGCATTGGCTATTTTGCTTATAAGCATGCTGGTGCAGTGCGTGACGATGGCAGCTCCATATGTCGCAAAAATTGCGATGTTTGCCCCAGAAAATGTTTTTTATCTAACCATAAAAAAGACTAAAAATAAAGCCCCCCTTTTTGTTTGTACACAAAAAGGGGGTTTTTATTATCTTTTTTCAATATAATTTTTTAATACTGCAACCACATTATCAATATTCATTTTTGATGTATTGATACACAAATCATAATTTTCTGTTTTGCCCCATTTTTTGCCCGCAAAATAATTATAATACCCTGCACGTTTTTTATCTGTTTTCAATACAGTTGCTTCTGCATGTTTGCTTTCCAATCCATATTCTTCCACCGCACGTTTGACACGGTCTTTCATTTCTGCATAAATAAAAATATTGATACAATTCGGGAAATCTGCAAGCACATAATCAGCAGAACGCCCCACTATCACACAGCTGCCTTGTTCAGCCACTTCTTTGATGACTTGTGACTGCACCAAAAATATTTTTTCATTCAGTGGTAAGCCATAATTGTCCATCATGGGTGTCAAAGATGTCAGAGAAAACAACAAATTCCCTTTTGATACCAATTCTGCATCTTTGAAACATTCTGCGGAAAGACCTGTTTTTTCTGCTGCTAAGTTAATCAATTCATTGTCATAAAATCCAATATTGAGTTCTTCTGCCAATTTTTTTGCAATAATTCTACCACCACTACCATATTGTCGACTGATTGTAATCACTTTGTGTTCCATGCACATTCCCCCTTTTTTGCTATTATTTTCCTTTCTATTATTATACATCTTCTGCTACAAATTTACAACAACATCCATTTTGTCAAATTCTCGTAGAAAATGAACGGATAAACTTTACTTTTTTCGGAAAAATGGTATGATAGTAACAGAAAATTTTTATCTGTAAGGAGATTTTGAAGATATGGGAGAAGCATTAACTGGATTAAAAAGAAGTCATATGTGTTGTCATGTAGACGAAACCATGATTGGGCAAGAAGTCACCGTTATGGGCTGGGTACAGCGTCGTCGTGATTTGGGACAGCTGATATTCATTGCATTGCGTGATAGAACAGGTTTGTTACAGATTGCTGTAGACGGCAACACTGCACCCAAAGAAATTTTTGAAAAAGCAGAAACCGTACGCAGTGAATATACATTGGCAGTGCGTGGCGTTGTTGCTGCAAGAACAGAAGGCAACATCAACCCCAACATGAAAACAGGCAAAATTGAAATTATTGCATCTGAATTTCGGATATTGTCTGAATCTGAAACAACACCTTTCCAAATCGAGGACAATATCACTGTCAAAGATGATTTGCGTTTGAAATACAGATACTTAGATTTGAGAAGACCTTCCCAGCTCCACAATCTGGTATTGCGTCACAATGTTGTACAAGTATTGCGTCAATTTTTGAGCAACGAAGGATTTTTGGAAATCGAAACCCCTATTTTGGGTAAATCCACGCCAGAAGGTGCAAGAGATTATCTCGTGCCTAGCCGTGTACACCCCGGCAACTTCTATGGTCTGCCACAATCCCCACAGCTTTACAAACAGCTTTTGATGGTTTCTGGTATGGATCGTTATTACCAAGTAGCAAAATGTTTCCGTGATGAAGATTTGAGAGCAGATAGACAGCCCGAATTTACACAAGTAGATATGGAGCTTTCTTTTGTAGATGTAGATGATATATTAGATGTCAATGAAAGATTGTTACAAAAAGTATTCAAAGACATTATGCATGTTGATGTCAAATTACCTTTGCAACGTATGACATACAAAGAAGCGATGGAACGTTTTGGCTCTGACAAACCTGATGTACGTTTTGGCATGGAATTGGTCAATATTTCTGATATTGTAAAAGATACAGAATTTGTGGTATTCCAATCTGCGTTACAAGCAGGTGGCAGTGTGCGTGCCATCAATGCCAAAGGCTGTGGCACATTTCCTAGAAAAAAAATCGACAGTTTCGTAGAATTTGTCAAAACATATCGTGCAAAAGGTTTGGCATGGATTGCTGTACAACAAGACGGCAGCTTAAAAACACAAATTGCCAAATTCTTTACACCTGAAAAATTGAAAGAAATCGTTGACAAAATGGATGGACAACCCGGCGACTTAATACTCATTTGTGCAGACAGCAACAAAGTGGTGTTTGATGCTTTGGGTGCATTGCGTTTGGAACTTTCCAAAATGCTGGAATTGACAAAAGCAGATGATTTCCGTTTCTTGTGGATTACAGAATTTCCTATGTTGGAATGGGACGAAGAAGAAAACAGATATGTGGCAGTACATCATCCATTTACCGCTCCTATGGACGAAGATTTGGAACTGCTTGACACAGACCCTGGTGCAGTGCGTGCAAAAGCATATGATATTGTATTAAACGGTTATGAATTGGGTGGTGGTTCTATCAGAATTCACCGCAGAGATATACAACAAAAAATGTTTACACTGCTTGGCTTCACACAAGAAGATGCGCAAGAACGTTTCGGCTTCTTGTTAGATGCATTCAAATATGGTGTACCACCACATGGTGGTTTGGCATTTGGTTTAGATAGAATGATTATGTTGATGAGCGGTGCAACCAGTATCCGTGATGTCATTGCATTCCCCAAAGTAAAAGATGCATCTTGCCCCATGACAGATGCCCCCAATGTCGTAGAACAAAAACAGCTTGATGAATTAGCAATCACTTTCAATGAAGAATTGCTCAAAGCTGCACAAGCAGAAAATGCAGAATAATATACAATAATAAAAAAGCCTTATTTTCAGAATAAGGCTTTTTTTGTTATGGTAACAATATTTTTGTTTCAAAGTCTGTTGCTTTTGCATGATTTTGCAGTAATGCTTCTGCTTGCTTCAGCCATGTATCCAATGTTTCTGCACCATCAAAACAATAAAATATCATCAAAATTTCTTTTGTATTTTCTGTCACCATGGTACGCAAACTGTCACTTGTCGGATTGCCAAACGCTCCCAAATCATCAAATAATACAGGCAAATATGCAATATTTAGCACATCTTTTCCAATCCCCTGATATGCTGTGCCTTCTTCTGCACGCTTCCACACAATGTCCCCTTTTATTTTTTCTATATCATAAGTACCCATAGAATACCCTGATGCAATCGAAAGAAAATTTGTAATATCTACAATATTGTTGATATCATACAGCCCTCTTTCTTTTGCAATTCTGCGACACATCGCTTCTGCGGAACAACGATAACGGTTTGGGTCTTTTCCCAGAGCTTTATACGCCTTTCTAGTAGATTGTATGTGTTCTCTTTTGTTTGCTTGTGAAAGTTCTGTATCTGCCAATTCTGTAATTTTATTTTGGAACAACGCTGCAAAATCTGTATCTTTTTCATACACTGACACACGACATTGCAATAGCCCCAAAACCACATTTTCACAACATTGTGTAATACTTGGTGAAATATTGATAGAAAGCAACTATCATCACTCCTTTATTTTTTATTTACCATACACTTTTTTACAAAAAATAGCAAGTTAGAAAAGATGGCATTGCTTTTTTCGTGAAAAACAAGTATCATATTGAAGAAAGGAGCGATTGAGATTATGACAGATGCTATATCATTATTAGTTTCTTGCACAGAGTATTATGCATATTTGAAAAACATTGCTGGAAACCATGTATATTTATCATTGGAAAAAAACGAATTAGTAAAAACATTGTTACAAACACAAGCACAATTCCCCAGCATGGATTTAGATTTTTATATGGGGTTATTGGATGGTTTGTTGGCTATGGAAAGCGATGCAACAGAAAATGCATATGCTGCATACAAAGCCAGAACCGAATTAGTCATTGATGTTGTCAACCGCATTGCCAAAGCACACCATATGGAAGCAGCTGAGGCTTGTCAAATGTATTACAACTCTCGTGTTGCCGAAGCGGTATCCGAAGACCGTACAGGCTATTATCAAAAATCAGCTGATGAAATTTTTGCATTACTTGAACAAGCATAATACATAAAAACACCGCAATACAAATCGTATTGCGGTATTTTTTTCTATTATTTGTGTAATTGTGCCAAACGTTCTTCTACTTGTGCCAATATTGCTCTATATTTCTGTTCTTTTGCTTTTTCTTCCTCAATGACTTTTTGTGGTGCTTTTGCCACAAACCCTTGATTAGAAAGTTTCTTTTCTACACGTTCAATTTCTTTGAGCATTTTTTCTTTTTCTTTTTGCAGGCGTTCTACTTCTTTTTCGATATCCACCAACTCTGCCAAAGGCATATAAATGGTTGCATCTGTAATCACAACAGAAACTGCATCTTCTCCAATACCGTTTTTGTCTGATTGCACAGTCACCTCGCTAGCACTGCCCAATGTTTTGAAAAATACTTTGCTGTGTTCAAAAATATGACGCACTTCTTCTTTTTCAGACACTACAAACATCTGTACTTTTTTAGATGGTGCCACATTCATTTCTGCACGAATGTTACGGATATTTCTAACTGCTTCTTTTATGGCATCAATTTCTGTTTCATTTTCAATATAGTTCCATTCTTCTTTATATACAGGCCATTGTGAAATCATAATACTTTCTTCTTCATCTTGTATATGGCAGAACAATTCTTCTGTAATATAAGGCATAAATGGATGCAATAATTTCAATGCGTTCAAAAGCACAGTTTTCAATGTCCATAATGCGGCTTCTCTTGTGGTATCCTCTTTGTTATACAAACGAGGTTTTACCATTTCGATATACCAGTCACAATATTCATCCCAAAGGAAATCATAAATTTTTTGTGCTGCTAAGCCCAATTCATAATGTTCCAGATTTTCAGAAACATCTTTTGCCAATGTGTTCACTTTAGACAGTATCCATTTATCTGCGGATGTGAGCATCAACAGTTTTGTTCCCTGTTTTTCTTCCATATTCATCATCACAAAACGGCTTGCATTCCAAATTTTGTTGCAGAAGTTACGGCAGTTATCCAATCTTTCCCAATAAAAACGCATATCATTACCAGGTGCATTACCTGTAATGAGCATCAAACGCAAAGGGTCTGCACCATAGTTTTTGATAACTTCCAGAGGGTCGATACCATTGCCCAATGATTTTGAGAATTTTCTCCCCTGGTCATCACGAATTAAACCATGTATCAATACATCATGGAATGGCACTTCGCCCATATTTTCCATACCAGAGAATACCATTCTCACAACCCAGAAGAATATGATATCATATCCTGTAATCAATGTGCTTGTTGGATAGAAATGTGCCAATTCTTCTGTTTTTTCAGGCCAGCCCAATGTAGAAAATGGCCACAAAGCAGAACTAAACCAAGTATCCAATGTGTCCTCATCTTGTTTCAAATTGGTGCAGCCACATTTTTCACAAGCACCCAGATTTGTTTTGCTTACGGTGATATGTCCACAGTCTGCACAATAATATGCAGGAATACGATGTCCCCACCACAACTGACGAGAAATACACCAATCTCTTATCGTTTCCAACCAATGCATATACACTTTGCCAAAACGGTCAGGCACAAAACGCAATTCATTTTTCTGATATACTTCCATTGCAGGTTTTGCCAATTCTTCCATACACACAAACCATTGCAATTTAATCATGGGTTCAATGGGTGCATTACATCTTTCATGGCAACCAACCGCATGATTGATATCTTCAATCTGTATCAAATATCCTTGTTCTTTCAATTTTGCAACAACTGCTTTTCTTGCTTCTTTTCTGTCCATGCCTGCAAATTCGCCTGCTTTTTCATTCATCGTACCATTATCATGCATAACCGTAATACGAGGCAAATCATGACGCAATCCCACTTCAAAGTCATTTGGGTCATGTGCAGGTGTAATTTTTACAACACCTGTACCAAATTCTCTATCCACATATTCATCTGCAATAATGGGAATTTCTCTGTCCATCAAAGGCAAAATACAAGTTTTTCCAATCAAATGTTTATATCTTTCATCTTCTGGGTGTACTGCCACAGCTGTATCGCCCATCATGGTTTCTGGACGTGTAGTAGCCAAACGTAATTTTTCATCTGTACCCACAACAGGATATGCAATGTGGTAAAAATGACCTGCGGTTTCCACATGATTCACTTCTGCATCAGAAATAGTTGTTTGACACTCTGGGCACCAGTTTATAATTTTTTCACCACGATAGATATATCCTTTTTCATACAAACGGCAGAACACTTCCAAAACCGCTTCGGAACAGCCTTCATCCATGGTAAAACGTACTCTGTCCCAGTCACAGGAGCAACCCAATTTTCTTAATTGGTTTAATATAATACCGCCATATTCTTCTTTCCAAGCCCACGCACGTTCCAAAAAGCCTTCACGACCCACATCGTCTTTTGTCAGCCCTTCAGATGCCATTTTTTGTACCACTTTCAATTCTGTAGAGATACTTGCATGGTCAATGCCAGGTATCCACAAAGCATTATAACCTGCCATTCTTTTCCAACGAATTAAAATATCCTGCATGGTGTTATCTAATGCGTGTCCCATATGCAACTGCCCTGTAATATTGGGGGGTGGCATTACAATGGTAAATGGTTTTTTGCTTTTATCTACTTCTGTATGAAAATATTTCTTTTCCAACCAATTTGCATAAAGTCTGTCCTCTACCACAGATGGGTCAAAATTTTTTGCCAATTCTTTCACTGATATTTTCCTCCTTTTTCTGATAAAAAAAGAGCCTTTCTCCCAAAAAGGGCGAAAAGCTCGCGGTACCACCTTTATTCCTGTTTGCAACAAACAGGCTCTTTGCAACCGATAACGAGGTCAACCGTTTTTGTCTACTTTATTTCAACAAAACAACTCCAAAGCTACATTCTGTGCCTCTATTTTGAAAAAACCTTACAGCCTATGGGTTTTTCTCTCTGTCAAACGAATTTTGCACATACTCCTCTTTTTCACTGTCTTTATCATATATGTTTGCATTTTAGACAATACAACACCATTTGTCAATAGCATTTTGCAAATTATTCTGTATTCTTTATTCTTTTGGGTATCTGGAAATATTCAAAAGCATACCCATCATACCCAATGTAAACACCAATGCAGTACCACCATAGCTGATAAATGGTAATGGTTGCCCTGTATTCGGTATGGTATTGGTTACAACGCCAATGTTAATCAATGATTGGAATGCGATTGTCGCTGTAATCCCTGTTGCAACAAGCATCGCATAGCTGTCTTTTGCATTGAGTGCAATGCGTATGCCACGCCATACCAACACTGCAAACAGCACAATCACAAGCCCTGCACCAATTAGCCCCAATTCTTCACAAATAATCGCAAATATAATATCATTATGTGCTTCTGGTATAAATGTTTTTTGTCTGCTCTGTCCCAATCCAACGCCAAACAAGCCACCAGAAGCCACTGCATACAACCCTTGAATAATCTGAAACCCACCATCTAACGGAGAAGACCACGGGTCTAACCATGTCTGTATTCGACCCAAACGATAGCGAAATTTTGGCAATGCTACCATCAAAGCGGCAAATGGTACCACAGCCGCAAAACCTGCAACAAAATACCATATTCTAGGGCTTGCAATAAATAATATGGTAACACCCACCATAAGCAATAACAATGCTGTTGAAAAGTTCGTCATTGCAATCAAAACCACAGGGATACCCAATATCATCAATGCCCGCACAAATCCAGCCAAATTGCCCAATTCTTTGCGATGGTTCACCACATACAATGACAAATACAATATCACAGCAACTTTGCTAAATTCAGATGGTTGAAACTGTATGGGGCCAATTTCAATCCATCTTGTCTGCCCTTTTACATTTTTTCCAACAAAAGGCAATATCAACAGCAGAAAATTGGAAGCCATATAAAACAAAAAAGCAAACCGTTTCCAAAATTGATATGGGATATTCATACACACAATCATACCAATAATTCCCAATACCGCCCACATACCTTGTCGTTTGAGATAATAAAACATATCATTGTCAAATGCTTCACTTGTCATGGTACTATAATAACTGGCACTGAATATCATCACTACACCAAAAAGCACCAATGTCAACACAACAAAAAGCAAACCAAAATCATAGGTATCCGGCTTGATAAACCTTCTTCTCGGTTTTCTTGTTGTTCCCGCCTGTTTTGTTTGGCTCATGCCTTCACCTCGTTCTTTGTTTTATTTCAGAAAAGATTTGACTTGTTCTTTGAAACAGTTGCCACGCTGTTCATAATTGTCAAACATCCCCCAGCTTGCACAAGCAGGAGAAAGCAATACACAATCACCAGATGTTGCTTGTTTACGACATTCGTTTACTGCATCTTCAAATGTTTCACATTCTGTGATTGCTGTAAAACCATATTTTTCTGCAGATTGTCTGATTTGTTTTGCAGTCACACCAATCAAAACCAAATGTTTTACACGTCCTTTGAATAGCTGTGTCCATGTATCAAAAGAAACACCCTTGTCATAGCCACCACCAATCAATACAATCGGCTTTTCCATTGCCAATACCGCACGAATAGAAGCATCTGTATTTGTGCCTTTGGAATCATTGTAATAGTCCACACCATCTACGGTTGCCACATATTCAATGCGATGTTCTACACCAGCAAATTCTCTTAATACCGCTCTGATATTTTCCAAAGGAATATTTGCACAAATTGCCATTGCTGCTGCTGCCATGACATTTTCATAATTGTGTACCCCAAGTATCCGCAATTCTTTTACAGAAAGCAGTATTTCATCTATATTGTTCCATTTTATATAAATATTTTCATTTTCCAAATAAATGCCTTTTTCCAATACTTTTTGGCTACTGAAAAAGAAAATTTGTGCTTTTGTTTTTTCTGCCATACCACGACAAACATCATCTGCATGGTTCAATATGCAATAATCATTTTCTGTTTGATTTGCAAATATGCGTTCTTTCATGGCAATATAATTTTCCATTGTTTTATGACGGTTCAAATGGTCAGGCGTGATATTGAGCACAGCGCTAATATGAGGACAGAATGTTTTTGCTTTCTCCATTTGAAAACTGCTGATTTCTGCTACCACCCAATCATCTTTTGTCAGCGTTTCTACTTTTTCACTATATGGAATACCAATATTTCCCACAACGGCTGTGTTTTTATATACAGTTTTCATCATTTCGCCTACCAATGTTGTTGTAGTGGTTTTGCCATTTGTGCCTGTAATGGCTGTCATGGGGCAGTGTGTTTGTGTGTATGCCAGTTCCACTTCACTAATGACACAAACACCTGCTTGTTCTGCTTTTTGTATAAAATCCAAATCGCAAGGCACACCAGGGCTTAACACAATCAAATCTTGTTTTTCTGCAATGTCATCTGGATTTTTCCCTGTATACAGCACAACACCTTTTTGTTCCAAATCCAAAGCTGTCTGTGGCACATCTTCTCGTTTTTTCATATCTTGTAATGTGACAATAGCACCTTGTTTTTGCAATAATGTTGCTGCTGCAATACCACTTCTTGCCATACCACAAACCAATGCGTGTATTCCATTTTGGTTCATATCATTTCCTTCTTTCCTCAAAACATATTCTTACAGCCCAAAAATCCCACCAAACAAAGCAAAGCCGTTGCCACATAAAACAATGTCACAACTTTTGTTTCTCTCCAACCACATTGCTCTAAATGATGGTGGAATGGTGCCATTTTGAACAATCTTCTACCTTCACCATATTTGCGTTTTGTGATTTTGAACCAACCTACCTGCAACATAACGGTAATAGATTCCCACAAATAAATAAAACCAACCACAACAATAAATATGGGCATTTTCAGCACAAATGCAGTTGCTGCAACAAATCCGCCCAATGCCAAAGAGCCTGTATCGCCCATAAATACTTTTGCAGGATAAGAATTGAATATCAAAAACGCCAGCAAAGCCCCAATGATTGCACCACAAACGGGAGAAATCAAGCTACCTGCTGCCCATGATACAATCATAAAAAATGCTGCAACAATCAATGTTACACCGCCTGCCAAACCATCCAAACCATCTGTCAAATTGACACCGTTTACCGTACCCAATATTGCCACAAACACAAATGGTATAAACAAAATACCCAAATCCAACTGCAATCCATTTGCAAAAGGGATATAAACCGCTGTTCCTACGCCACTTTCAAACAAATACCAACAAAATACAGCTGTTACAACCAACTGCAATGCCAATTTTTGCCATGCACGTAATCCCAAAGAACGTTTTTTCACCACTTTGATATAATCATCTAAAAATCCGATTAACCCATAACAAAGCGTCATCAACACCACTGCCATACCATCTGTATTATCTTTGAGAAAAAATACAGACGCCACAACAAATGCAATCAAAAATGCAATACCACCCATTGTTGGTGTACCTTGTTTTTGTAAATGTGTTTGTGGGCCATCATCACGCACATTCTGTCCAAATTTCATACGGTGTAATATGGGAATGACCACAGGACACAATATCACCCCAATGACAAATGCAATCAATATTGCATAAACTGCCTGTTCCAAAGAACTCACTTTATTTCACTCCTTGTAATTTTTCCACTGTTTTTTCCAATCCCATACTGCGGGACGCCTTCAACAACACAGTATCTCCTTTTTGCAAAAGCGATAAGCCTTTTTCCCAAAACATCTCCTGTGTATCAAAGCAATATACTGCTGTCATACCATTTTCTTTGGCACCTTCTGCCATATGCTCACAAAATTTCCCAATACAGCATAACACATCTGTTTGTTTTTGTGCCGCATAGGCACCGACTTCTTTATGCATTTGTTGTGCAAAATCGCCCAATTCTCCCATAAAGCCTAATATTGCGACTTTTCTGCCTGTAGCATTTTGTAAAATATCCAAAGATGCTTTTGCAGATACGGGATTGGAATTATACACATCATTCAAAAGTGTAAAACCATTTTCCATATGCATCACTGCCATACGGTTTTTTGTTGGCACAAATGTTTCAATACCTTTTTTGATTTCTTCCAATGTCAAGCCTAGAGCCAAACCAACAGCCGCCGCAGACAATGCATTCAACACCATATGACTACCAGGCAAAGGCACTACAACATCTATCACACCTTTTGGTGTATGCATAGTGCATTTTGTTTGTTCCAGTCCCAATGTCTGTATATTGTCCGCATAAATACCAGATTGATTTTCAATACCAAACCATTGTACATCAAAAGGCAATTTTCCTTTTAATGTTACCAGCATATCGTTATCACCATTTAGCACCGCAACACCATTTTGCTGCATAAAATCAAACATTTCACATTTTGCCTTCAAAATCCCCTCTCGGCTTCCCAAATATTCAATGTGTGCCACACCCACATTGGAAATCAAACCAATATGCGGACGCACCACTTCAGCCAATCTGTGTATTTCTCCAAAATGGTTCATACCCATTTCAATGATTGCTGCTTGGTGTTCTTCTTCTAGGCCAAACAATGTCAAAGGCACACCGATTTCATTGTTATAATTGCCTTGTGTCCATAATGTGTGATATTTTTGGCTTACCACAGAAGCCACCATATCTTTTGTTGTGGTTTTACCTACACTTCCTGTAATTCCTACAAAAGGAATATCAAATTGGTCACGGTAATATTTTGCCAATGCCAACAAAGCTGTCCCTGCCTGTTCTACCAACAACAATACACAATCATTTTGTGGCTTGATTTCTTGTTCTGTAAAACAAGCCGTCACGCCTTTTTGCATACAATCTGCAATAAAACGATGTCCGTCTGTGTTTTCTCCTTTCAGTGGCACAAACAAACTGTCTGCTTTTGCCTCTCTGGAATCTTGTGTTATATGGGAAATGGTTATTTTTTCCGCTTTTTTTGCATCATTTGCCAATATTTTGGCATTTGTTGCTTTTGCAATTTCTGCAATGGTTAATTTTTTCATAAACAATCCTCTCCAAATGCATTTCGTACTTCCTCCACATCATCAAAATGAATGGTTTTATCTGCAAATATTTGATATGTTTCATGACCTTTGCCTGCAATCAGTATCACATCGTTTTCATTTGCAATGGATACTGCACGCTGTATGGCTTTTTGTCTATCCACTTCCATTTCATACTGTGTTGTCACAGTCTTTGTCCCTGCTTCTACATCACGCAATATTTGCATTGGGTCTTCTGTTCTTGGATTATCTGATGTCAAAATACAATAATCTGCCAATTTACCAGCACATTCTCCCATGATAGGGCGTTTTGTTTTATCTCTGTCACCACCGCAACCAAATACAGCAATCAATCTACCTTTTGCAAATTCTCTTGCCGTTTTCAACACATTGACCAATCCATCTGGTGTATGTGCATAATCCACGATTGCTGTATAACCTTTTTTGCTGTGTATACTTTGAAATCTACCTGCAATTCCTTGATTTTTTGAAATCCCTTTCAATATGGTTTCTATATCCATATGCAAACATAAACAAGCACCAATCGCCCCCAAAGCATTATATACACTAAATCTGCCTGGCGTATGCAATTTCACCTCATAGCATTTTTGTTGGTATAACAATGTGAATGTTGTACCCTCTGCCGAAACCACAATTTGCTCAGCTTTCAAATCCGCATCCTTGTCAATACCATATGTCAAAACACTACCTTTTGCACAATCTGCCATATATTGCCCTGCAGCATCATCTATATTGATGACACTTTTTTCACTTTTTGCAAAAAGCAAACCTTTTGCTTTTTGATAATTTTCCATTGTTTTATGATAATCCAAATGGTCTTGTGTCAAATTGGTAAACACGCCCACGTCATATAACAC
>JAHHTV010000250.1 GCA_020024395.1 Anaerotignum sp.
GTGCAAATATGGAAAAACAATTAGCGGAACATATATTAGATTTACATTTTTCAAAATCATAAAAAAAGCCTGTGTAACAGGCTTTTTTTATATTTTTTTATGCATATATTTTTCAAAACGCTTATATTTCTTCGTAAAATATTTTTGAGCATTATATATCTTGAAACTTTGGCTCATTTGACAAATCAACATCCATAAATTTTCTAACACCTTTATTTTTTTGATTATTCCAAACAACACCAATCCCCAAAAATGTCATCAATATAGACACCACAGGGCTTAATATATTCAAAAACGAAAACTGTATATATTCTGATGGTGCAATCCCCATTGCTGTTGTTGAAAAAGAACCAAATGCATTCCAAATCATCAGAGGTGCAGACATCATAACCCCCTCACTTGTCAATCTTGCTAACATTGCCCTATCCAAACCTCTTTTATCAAATTCCTTTTTATAAATAGCACCATTCATTACAATCGGCATATATGTGTCGCCAAAAGCGGCTGTACAAGCAATACTGCTACACATCACCAATAACGCCATTTGACCAACTGTTTTTGCTTTTTTTGCAATTTTTTCAATCAACACATCTAAAAAACCAATTCTTTCCAGCATACCTCCCAAAGACATAGATAAAAACCCAATAGAAAATGTCCACATCATCGATTGAAAACCTCCACGGTTTAATATTTCATCTATAAAATGCGTACCTGTTTT
The DNA here is from genome assembly GCA_020024395.1 of Anaerotignum sp. Taxonomy (GTDB): domain Bacteria; phylum Bacillota; class Clostridia; order Lachnospirales; family Anaerotignaceae; genus Anaerotignum. The sequence goes on from JAHHTV010000250.1 coordinate 719, forward strand.
AATAGAAAATCCAGAATTGATGACTTCTAATGCAATATCAGGTCGCACTCCTTGAAACACCACCGCAACTCCCAATGAATATACAATCACGATTGCCATTGCAGGCAGTGCAGGAAATTTCTTGAGGTTCAAAAATAACATCAGAATAATTGGTGTAAGAACCATTGGCTGCAAATTGAAATTTTCTGCCAAAATACTTCTTGTTTCTATTGCGATTGTCATATCTGCCTCTTTACCACCATAATGGAAACCAACCAATATAAACAAAACCAAAGTTATCAAATAAGCAGGTGCTATTGTCACAAACATCGCTTTGATACTTTTATATAAGTCCGCACCTGCTCCCAATGCTGCCAAATTCGGAATATCAGATACTGGTGACATTTTATCACCAAATGATGCACCTGATACAATCATCGCCGCAGTTACAGGAAGCGGCATATCCATACTCTCGCCAATCCCTATCAATGCGACACCGATTGTACCAATCGTCGCCCAAGATGAGCCTGTACACAATGCCATCACACTACATAAAATTAAACCAGCTGGCACAAAAACAACTGGTTTCAAAATACCCAAACCATAATAAATCACTGCTGGTACAGTTCCAGAAATCATCCATGCACCAATTAAACCACCAATGGCAACAAAAAACCATAAACCAAAAGTTGCTTTTTCCATGCTTTTTGCCATAAAACCCATCAGTTCATCAAATGTATACCCTACCATAAACTTTGCAATCAAACAAACAATGATTGTAGAAAGTATCAAACATGTATGCACAGAAATCGTACCCAGTATAAATCCACCGATTGAAATTGTCAAAACAACAGACATAAATGCAAATATTGATGCTGTCAAAGATGGTTTGATTTTATTTGTGACATACTCCATAAAAAACACCTCCAAGGATTGTATTTTTATCAAAAAATTTTATATTTTTGTATTGATTTTATCATACATCAGATAGTTTATGCTATAACGCTTAATCCTAAATGTCAATAGAATTACTATGTTTTATTTTGAAACATCACCATCCACTATCACAAAAAAACTCCTATCCATAATATTTTACGAATAGGAGTTATACTATTTTTTAATTTAATGCAGCTGTTTGCTCAACTTTTTCTTTTCCAAATGCCAATCTTAACATAATTGGTGTCAAAAGTGTTGTCACAATTACCATCAACACAATCGCCGGGAAAATCGTTGTAAAATATTTGCTTCTTGCCCTTTGCGTGCAACAATCAACGCTACCTCACCACGAGAAACCATACCAATGCCAATACAAAGTGCCTCATGACTTGAAAATTTCATTATTTTTGCACCCAAACCACAGCCAATCATTTTTGACAAAATTGCAACAACCATCAAAACGACACAAAATAGAAGTAAATGTGCTGAAAAATCGCTTAAATCCGTTTGCAAACCAATACTTGCAAAAAATACGGGCGAAAAGAACAAATATGATGCAATATCTACTTTTTCAGAAACTGTATTTCTTGTTTTTTCAATATGGCAAACCATCATACCTGCAAAATATGCACCTGTAATATCTGCAACACCAAAATATGTTTCTGTCACATAAGCCATCAACAAACAAAATGAAATCAAAAAAACAGCTGTACGTTTGGAATACGCTCTTTTATGGTTCATCCATTCAAAAAATCTTTTGGCACCCATAGATACC
>JAHHTV010000251.1 GCA_020024395.1 Anaerotignum sp.
TTATAATACCTTTTTCCCATTTGTTGCAAGTTTTTTTGTATAAAACAAATTATCTCTTTTTTTTCATGATATCTACCAAATCAGAAAGCACCACGGTTTCTGACTCGCCAGTTTCCATATCTTTTAGAGCAACGCTATTTTGTTCCAATTCGCTATCTCCAATAATCACTGTATATTTTGCCCCAATTTTATTGGCATATTTCATTTGTGCTTTTACGCTTCTTTCCACTGTATCACAATCTGCGGCTATGCCATTTTTACGCATTGCAAATGCAAGCCCTTGTGCTTTCAAGAAACCCTTTTCGCCCATTGCACCAATATAAATATCTCTTTTTGGCTCTTGTTGTAATGCACCGTTTTGTTTTTCCAGTATCATAAGCAAACGTTCCATACCCAAGCCAAAACCAACTGCGCCTGTGGGTTTTCCGCCACATTCTTCTACCAATTTGTCATATCTGCCGCCACCACACACGGTCAAACCGTCAGAAACAAATTCAAACACCGTTCTTGTATAATAATCCAGGCCTCGTACAATTTTTGCATCAATGACAAAGTCAATGCCCATTTCCGTCAAAATATCTTGTACTTTTTGGAAATGCCCTGTACAATCTTCATCTAAACAATCTAACACAGAAGGTGCATCTGCAATAATTGCTTGACAGCTTGTTTCTTTACAATCCAGTACACGCAAAGGATTTTTTTCAAAACGTTCTTTGCATGTTGGACAAAGCTTATCCAAGTTTTCACCAATAAAATCTTTCAATGTTTTGTTGTATCTGCTGCGACATTCTGGACAGCCCAAACTATTTAAGCGTAATTCCACACCTTGTATGCCCAATTCTTTTAACAATGTTGCTGCCACAGAAATTGCTTCTGCATCTTGTGCCGCACTGTAAGAGCCAAGCATTTCCACACCAAATTGATGGAACTGTCTTTGTCTACCTGCTTGTGTGTTTTCACAACGGAATGTTGGAGAAATATAATATAATTTTGTAGGCTGTGCTTGGTTATGCATACCATGTTCGATGTATGCACGTACTGCCCCTGCGGTACCTTCTGGACGCAGTGTCAAACTTCTGTTGCCATCATCTGTAAATGTGTACATTTCTTTTTGTACAATATCGGTTGTTTCACCCACACCTCTAACAAACAATTCTGTAAATTCAAACATAGGTGTTCTGATTTCCCCAATACCAAATGTTTCACAAATATTTCTGATTTTTTGTTCTATTTCCTGCCACGCTTTGACTTCTACATCATATAAATCTTTTGTGCCTTTTACAAGCTTTATCATATATTGCCTCCTTTTGGCAGTCCTTGTCGTTTTCGTTCTATCATTTCGTCAATTCTACCAATATAATCTTCAATACTTTTCACATTAAACACACGTTCAATGCGGTCTGTTTTTGGGTCAACTGTTTTTGTACTTGCCCCTGCACCTGCTGCCAATATGGTTTGTTTTTCTTCCATAATTTGAATATTGTAAACGCCTTCTTTCCCAGGCTTACAATACCCAACATTTTCAAAATTTCCCACCATATTTTTCTGCCTGTACATATAATAAGGCTCCAAGCCCATTTTTTGTGCATAATCTGCTGTAATATGCAGCATTTTCTCTAACATTTCTGCTGTTGATAATGTATGCATATCAAATTCTTCTTTCAATCTGGATGCACGTTTTACTGCCAATGTATGCACTGTTACATTATCTGGCGCTAATTTTTCAATCAGCTGCATGGTATGTTCTACATCTTTTGGTGTTTCTTCCGGCAAACCCAATATCAAATCCATATTGATATTATCATGCCCCACCGCCCTTGCTTCCTCATAAACACGTATAATATCAGAAACATCATGTTTTCTGCCAATACGTTTTAATGTTTCATCATTCATGGTTTGCGGATTGATGGAAATACGATTGACACCATATACCTTCATCAGTCGCAATTTTTCTTTTGTAATGGTATCTGGGCGACCTGCCTCCACAGTATATTCCATATTTTCATCTGGTGCAAACAAATCCTTTATTTTTTGTAACAAACGTTCTAATTGTGTTTCATTCAATGATGTTGGCGTACCACCACCAATATAAATATTTTTCAATGTAAATGACTTTGCATATTCTGCCAAATATTCCAATTCTAAAAACATTGCATCTAAATAAGCATCAACTTGTTTTTGATATTGTGCCAATGGATATGCTGTAAAAGAACAGTATAAACAACGTGTCGGACAAAATGGAATACCAATATATAAACTAATATCATTTTGTTTGTTTTTTGCCAAAAGTCGTCTTTCTGCTTTTGCCACAGTAATTGTCAACTGTGCTTTTTGTTCAGAAACCAAATATTGTTTTGTCAAATACGCCATACAATCTGCTTCTGTTTTGCCTTCTTCCA
>JAHHTV010000252.1 GCA_020024395.1 Anaerotignum sp.
CTATGATACCAAACAGTGGCTCAGCACATGAAGATATTGACAACAACAATTACACATTGCGACAACGTTCACGAATGTTATATATGGGGTCTGCGATTGCGGCAAGTGCAATCAAAACAAACCGTACCAATGTTGTAGGAAATGGCTTGAAACTAAAAAGCACTATCAACCGTGAAATTTTGGGTATGACACAAGAAGAAGCCGAAACATGGCAAAAACGCACAGAATCCGAATTTGAATTGTGGGCAACTGATAAGCGTGCGTGTGATGCCACGGGTATGAATGATTTTTATGAAATCCAACAGCTGGCTTTGACATCTTGGTTATTGTCAGGTGATGTTTTTACAGTCATCAAACATTATGATAGTACGCATTTGATGCCATATAGTTTGCGATTACATTTGTTAGAAGCTGACAGGGTGCGAACACCAAGCATGACATCAATTGCAGAACCAATTTCTACAACAGGCAGAACAAAAGACGGCAATATGATTTATGATGGCGTAGAAATCAACAAAAACGGCTGTGTGGAGGCGTATCATATTGCCAATACACATTTGTTTGAACAAACCAATGCACAAACAGCATTCATCAGGGTAGAGGCATATAACAAAACAACAGGACTACCCAATATTTTGCATTTAATGGAAAGTGAACGCCCAGAGCAATTCAGAGGTGTTCCATATCTTGCACAGGTCATTGAACCATTGCTACAAATGCGAAGGTACACCGAAGCGGAAATTATGAGTGCCCTAATACAAAGTTTTTTTACAGCATTTATTACAAGCGAAGAAAATCCAAACGAAATTCCTATGAATGAACCATTGTGTGATGATGATATGGAAGTATCTCATGATGAAAACGAATATGAAATGGGAGCAGGCAACATCAATGTGTTAAAACCGGGTGAAGATGTAAAATTTGGAGCACCAACACACCCCAATAATGGATTTGATGTTTTTATGCGGTCTTTGTCGGAACAGGTAGGGGCAGCGTTGGAAGTACTAGCAGATTTGTTATTAAAATCATTTACCAGCAGTTATTCGGCAAGTCGTGCCGCATTGTTAGAGGCATGGAAAGCATTTAAGATGCGTAGGGAATGGATAACCAATGATTTTTGTAAGCCAGTATATGAAATATGGCTGACAGAAGCGATTGCAATGGGGCGTATCTATGCACCTGCATTTTTTACAGACCCGTTAATTCGGCGAGCATATTTAGGCAGTGAATGGATAGGCTCACCAGCTGGACAACTTGACCCAACAAAAGAAATTTCCGCAGCTGTTATGGCAATTGAAAATGGATTGAGTACAAGGGAAGCGGAAACAATCAAATTGAATGGTGGGAAATATTCTGCAAACATTGACAAACTTTTTATTGAAAATGCACGTTTGAGATCCGCACATGGCGAACGTTAAAAGAAACAAAATGAGTTAAAAAAAGGGGGACTATTCTATGCACAAGCCGATTAAAGCCTACAATATTACGATATCTGATGATAATACCGTAGATATTGATATGTATGGTGAAGTAGTCGCAAAGCACCCTGTCGATTGGTGGACAGGCGAGAAAATCAGCGGAAATTATATTGCATTAGATGAATTTCTGGAAGATTTGAAAGAAATTGAAGATAAACCAAACATAAACATTCACATCAATTCTGTTGGTGGTGATTTTTATGCCGGTTTAGCAATCTATAACCGTTTGAAATCATTAAAAGGCAATATTACCACCATCAATGATGGTCTGGCAGCATCTGCGGCATCTATCATTTTTCAGGCAGGGCACACAAGAAAAATGCACGCTGGTAGTAATTTAATGCTACACGGTGTTTCTGGATTTTTGTATGATTATTACAACATAGAACAGCTAGAGCAATTTGCGGAATAACGAGCATTATGTAATAATAATGGTGGTGATGAAAATGTACGGAAAAGAATTACGAGAAAAAATTATATCAGCACGTAAACAAGGAATCTCAGTACCAGAAATTTGCAGAGTGTTTGGAGTATCGCCGCGCATGGTATTTGCATTGAGCAAACGATATCGGGAAACAGGAAGCGTAGAACCGCGCAAGGGCGGGGGACGGAAATCCAACTTAAGCGAGAAAGATTTACAGGAGATAGAAATTCTTTTGACACAAAGACCAGATATTACATTGAGCGAACTTCGAGACGAGCTGAATCTACCAATCAGCATATCAAATTTAAGCAGAACCATACGTCATAAGTTGGGATATACATATAAAAAAAGATGGTTCATGCATCAGAACAGGATAGACCAGATGTCCAACAAAAGCGAAAAGAGTGGGAAACGATAATTTCTGCGATAGATCCAACACATCTGGTTTTTCTGGACGAAAGTGGTATCAATATTGATATGACACGGCGTTATG
>JAHHTV010000253.1 GCA_020024395.1 Anaerotignum sp.
CTTCTACTCTCTTTTTCACACCCAAATCATTTATTCTACTATCACAGCATATCTTTTTCATATCATCTTACAAATACAAAAAACGGATACGTTTCTAGCTTTGGGGGTATCTAAAAACGTATCCGTTTGTATATTCATAGTACCATGGTGATAAGGGAGCTTATCAAAATATTAGAAAATGGAATTAAAATTGTACATCTTCACCATTATAAGCACACAGATACAATTTTTTCATTGTTTCTGTATCAATGCTTCTAGGATTTGTACCTGTACAAGGGTCATTGACAGCTTCTTCTGCGAAGAAGTCCAGTTTTTCTGCAAATGCATCATAAGAAATACCAAATTCTTTTACAGATGCAGGTACATTCATTTCTTTTTTCAGGTTTTTCACATATTCTACCAAAGCGTTTACCAATTCCATTTGGTTGTTGCCTGCCAAGCCCAATCTTCTTGCAACGTCTGCATATTTTTCAGGTGCTTGTTTTGCATTGTATTGGATAACATAAGGCAGATAAATTGCATTTGCACAACCATGAGGAATGTTAAACAGTTTGCCTGTTTTGTGTGCCATAGAGTGTACAATACCCAATATTGCATTGGAGAATGACATACCTGCAAGACATTGTGAAATGTGCATTGCTTTTCTTGCTGTTTCATCACCTTTGAAAGAATTTACCAAACTTTCGTCAATCATTTCGATGGATTTGACAGCCAGTGCATCTGTGATAGGTGTTGCAACGTTAGAAACATATGCTTCCAAAGCATGTGTCAAAGCGTCCATACCTGTGTATGCAACCAATTCAGGTGTCAGGCTCATAACCAAGTTTGTATCTACAATTGCAATATCAGGTGTGATTTCATAGTCTGCAATAGGGTATTTGATACCTGTTTCAGGGTTTGTTACAACAGAGAAAGATGTCACTTCTGTTGCAGTACCACTTGTGGTTGTAATACCGATGAATTTTGCTTTGTTACGCATTTTTGGCAGAGAGAATGGAACGAATGCTTCTTCAAATGCCAATTCTGGATGTTCGTAGAAAATCCACATGGATTTTGCTGCATCAATGGGAGAACCACCACCAATACCAATAATCCAATCAGCACCAAATTCTCTTAAAGCTTCTGTACCTTTTTTTACAGTTGTAAAAGAAGGGTCATGTTCCACACCTTGGAAAACCATGCTTTCAATAGATGCTTCTTTCAAAAGAGTTTGTACTTTTTCCACAGTACCATCTTTGATTGTTCTTTCAGAACCAATGACAATAAAAGCTTTTTTGCCTTGCAATGTTTTCAAAACTTCAATGGCATTGTCACCTGTGTAAACTTCTCTAGGAATTGTAAATCTTTGCATAATCGTGCCTCCTTCAAAAATCTCTTGTTTCGTTTTACAAGGCTATGTTAATACATTTGTTTTTGTTTGTGAAGAAGGCACTTTTTAGGGAGCGACATACCTTTTGGTAAGAATTTCTATTTTTTGCTGATACCTTCATGATATTCTTTTACATATTTTTTTCCCCAATGATCCATAGCGTCCATGATGGGAATGAGTTCTTTTCCAGTTTCTGTCAATGTGTATTCCACCATAGGGGGAACAGATGGATATACTTTTCTGGATACAATTTTGTATTTTTCCAATTCTTTTAATTGTTGTGTCAACATTTTTTGTGTAATGGAAGGAATCAGTCTGCGAAATTCGTTATAACGAATGACATCATGTAAATGTAAATTCCATATAATGAGTGCTTTCCATTTTCCACTCAATATTTCTAAAGTTAGCTCAATTTCACATTGATAATTGGAACAGCTTACTTTATTTCCTCTTTCATCTGGCATTTTTTATAACCTCCTATTTTTTACATCATATTATAATCATCTAAATGGTAAAAATCAACTTAATAACGAACCAAAAAGTGCCTACTAGCCATAAATATTGTCATATGTTATACTGATTGTGCTAAGCGAAATACAATTTTATTTTGGAAGTTTTTATCAAAAATGGTTCATATTGCTGTTATTTATATTGTCTTTGATTTGATAAATTTTCATGCAAAGAAAACCCTGTCATTTGTCTGTACATAGAATACAGGTCTTTTGATGACACTATGTCATGTAGCCACGCATCATCATAGTGTACAACTCTTTTCCGTTTCCAATCAACAGCTTTTGCGCCATTTGAGATGTGTATTGATAAGTATTTGTCATATACACAATGTGGGAAATATCCCACATACTTTTGGTAACAATCAAAAATAACAAATAGCAATGAGAAGAAAACTTATCATATAATATCCGCTTTGTGTGCATATCTATGCAATGCCATACAAAGAAGTTGTGTAAAAAGTACCTATTGCGAAATTTATATGA
>JAHHTV010000254.1 GCA_020024395.1 Anaerotignum sp.
TCACCAATAGACAAGTAATTTTTCAAAATAACACCTCATTTCTATTGACTCTACCATAATAGTATGGTTTATACTAAACATCATAACGCAAAAATGCTTTTTTTACAAGAGGGGGCAACTTACTTGAGAAACAAGCAATTTTATCAATTTGCAATACCAGCTATTGGTGCGATGTTGGTTACTGGTTTATATTTTGTGGTGGATGGCATTTTTGTTGGTCGAGGCATTGGTACAGATGCATTGGCTGCAATTAACGTATCTGTCCCTTTTATTTGTATACTTACCTCTGTTAGTATGATGATCACTATGGGCGGTGCTACCATTACCGCAATCCATTTTGGCAGAGGAGAAAATGAGCAAGCCAATCACTGTTTTCAGCTCAGCTTACTGATGGTCATTCTCTTTGGACTCTTTATGACTGTGATGAGTGCATTGTTTTCAAAAAACATCGCAAAGCTTTTAGGCGCAAGTGATATTCTTTTAGAGCCTACAGCAGACTATATCAAATATTTTGTAATATTTGGTATTTTTTTCTGTGGTGCAAATACACTCTCTGCCTTTGTACGTAATGATAACAATCCTCAGCTTGCATTATGGGGAATGTTGGTTGGGGCACTCAGCAATATTTTTTTGGATTGGTTGTTCATATTCCCTATGAAAATGGGTATCATCGGTGCTGCCATTGCCTCTGGGCTTGGTCAGGTACTTGCCTGCTTGCTGCTTTGCACACATTTTATACGCAAAAAAGCAAAGCTGCATATCCGCGTTCCACAAATATCATTTTCTATGATACGCCAAATTATAAAGACTGGCGTACCAGAGTTTGTCACACAAATGAGCCAACCCATTACCATTTTATGTTATAACTTCTTGGTATTGCGTATGTTCGGTGAGATTGGTGTTGCGGCATTCTCTGTAGTTTCCTATTTACTCGTTGTAATTATTGGCATATTTATTGGACTGGCACAGGGGATGCAACCGCTTTTGAGTCGTAGCTTTGGATCAGGGAAATCTGACGATGAACGATATTTCTTTCATAAAGGTCTACGTTTGGGTTTGATATTAGCGATTGTGATTTATATTCTTTTATGGATATTTGGCAAACAGCTCATTGCGATTTTCAATCCAGATCCGGATTTGGTGCAAATTGGTTATCACTGCCTAAAGATTTATGGCTTATGCCTTGCCTTTACTGCTTTGAATGTTGTACATACCATATATTTTCTGTCCACAAGACGCACCAAAGAAGCAATCTGTCTTTCTACACTGCGTAGCTTTGTAGCAAATACGATTTTTGTATTCTTAATACCTGTATTGTTTGGAGATGATGCAATTTGGGTAGGTATTATTTTTGCAGAAGGCTTTGTATGCTGTATTGCACTACTGCTACGTCACAGAAACAAGCAAATCGTTTAAACAAATAAAAAGTGTATGGACAATCCATACACTTTTTATTCTTTTTGATTGTAAACCTTTATTATAAATATTGTTGACAATAATAAGTAGACATGATACACTGCTATCAACAATCATATACAAAAGGAGGTTTTTTTCTATGTCTACATCCCATATTCATACAACAGATACAAAAAAAGAAAACATATATATGTTATCTTTTTGTGCGCTGATGACGGCAGTTACTTGTATATTGGCTCCTCTATCCATTCCCATTGGTCCAGTACCAATTTCATTAACCAATTTTGTCATTTATCTTTCGCTATATTTACTTGGTTGGAAGTTGGCAACAATAAGCTATTTGATATACCTTTTGATTGGTCTGATTGGTATTCCCATTTTTTCTGGTTTTACAGGAGGAATTGGCAAACTTTTGGGTCCTACCGGAGGGTATATCATTGGTTTTATTCCTATGGCAATACTCTCCGGCATTGCTATAGAAAAGCACAATCATCGTTGGATACAATTCTTTGCTTTGGTACTTGGTACTATCATATGCTATGTGTTTGGCACAGCATGGTTTTGTATAGAAGCGCAATCCCATTTATCAGCAGCATTGGGGCTGTGTGTATTCCCATTCATTCCTGGAGATTTATGCAAAATCATTCTGGCAATGCTTATGGGTCCTGTCATTCGCAAAAGATTGCATCTTGCAGGAATACTATAAACACGAATATCCAAATTACCGAAATACAAGAGAATGATTCGGTAATTTGGATATAAGATTATCTATTTTTTCTCCATAAAACAACCCTGCTCATGTCCGTAAACCATGCCAACGGCTTGCATATATGCATAAATAATGGTTGTACCAACAAATTTCATACCACGTTTTTTGAGGTCGTTTGAAATCAAATCTGATAATGGAGAACTGGTACAATCTTTTTCATATAT
>JAHHTV010000255.1 GCA_020024395.1 Anaerotignum sp.
CAGCAGAAGTGTTTGATGATGAGAATATCAAGTATGGCGATTGGTTAGAAGTGGAAATTTATGACAGAAGTAAAGATAAAAAAGTATATGCAGAGAAGGTGTCATTCCAACCATCTTTTGGAGCAGTAGCAGAAGGCGAACCACTTTTGATGGTTAGTGAAACATTACAAATTCAAATTGCAATCAACTGTGTGAATATGGCTGAAAAATACGGTATCAAAGCAGGTTCTGATTGGATTATCACAATGAAAAAAATATAAGTCAAATATATGGAGGAAAAATTATGAAATTGCAAAAATCAGCAGTTGTTATGATGTCTGATTTTGGAATAGATTCAGGATTGGTAGCATGTATGCATGGAATGTGCAAAATGGTAGACCAGAGTTTAGAAACATATGATATTACACATTTGATACCAGCGTTTGATATTCAGGCAGCTTCTTATTGCTTACAATATACGGTTCCATATTGGCCGGTGGGTACGGTGTTTGTGTCTGTCGTAGACCCAGGTGTTGGTACCAGTCGCCGTGCGAGTGTTGCAAAATTAAAAAATGGTAGTTATGTTGTGACACCAGATAATGGTACATTATCTTATTTACATACAATGATTGGTGTAGTGGAAATTAGAGAAATTGATGAAGAAGTAAATCGTTATCAGGAAACAAAAAATGTACATACATTTCATGGCAGAGATTTGTTCGCTTATTGCGCAGCAAAATTGGCAGCAGGTGTGATTACTTATGAAGAAGTAGGAAAAAAATATCCAATAGAAGAAATGGTATTACATGAAATAAAATGTGCAGAAGTTTCTGAAAAATATGTGAAAGCTGTCATTCAAAGTTATGACCCTTTTGGTAGTGCAGAACTTTCGGTTTTGAATTCTGAATTTCAGAAAACAGGATTTGCGATTGGGGATAAATTGAAAATAAAAATCACAACAGAAGATACAGTAGTATTTGAAGAAATGGTGTCTTATGAAAAATCTTTTGGTTATGTTGCAAAAGGTGAAAATGTCATATTCCAAGATTTGGATTCCTATGTAACCATTGCATGTAATGAATGTATGTTTGCAAAAAAATATCATTTAGATCCAGAAAAAACGTATACAGTGGAAATTTTTGAAGCATAAGAGAAAGGAATTTTGCCATATGTGGCTTGAACGGTTACCAAAAGTAGAATTGCATTGTCATTTAGATGGTTCCATTCCTGTGTCTGTGTTGAAGAAACTGTGTTTGATGGAAAAAATTGTGATACCAAAAGAAGATATTGCATTTCGGAAATTGATAGAAGCAAGACAAGATTGTGAAAGCTTAACAGAATATTTGCAGGCTTTTGCATTACCATTAAATTGTCTGAAAACAGAAGATGCATTTTTTATTGCATCATATGAAACAATAAAAAATGCGGCAGAAGAAGGCACTCGTTATTTAGAATTGAGATTTGCTCCATTATTATCTGAAACAGAAAATTTACCAGCGGAAAAAATTATAGAAGCAAGTATTGCAGGGTTACAAAAAGCGACAAAAGAACACCATATAGATGCAAGTTTTATTCTATGTGGTATGCGTCATTTCCATGAAAAAGAAAATATGAGGACATTGGATTTGGCAAAAAAATATTTACAGCATGGTGTGTGTGGTTTGGACTTAGCCGGAGATGAATCTGCTTTCCCAAATGCGCATTTTGAAAGATATTTTAGAAAAGCAGTGCAATATGATATTCCACTTACCATACATTCTGGAGAATGTGGCAGTGTAGAAAACATTCGATTGGCGATACAATATGGTGCAAAACGCATTGGGCATGGGATTGCAATGCGTGGTGATGAAAATTTACAACAAGAATTGATAAAACATGGTATTGGTGTGGAAATGTGTCCAAGCAGTAATTTGCAAACAAAAGCAGTACAAAATTTGGTATGTTACCCATTTAGAGAATTTTTTGAAAGAGGTGTTCTAATATCAATCAATACAGATAATCGAACGGTCACCAATACTACAATGACAAAAGAATTGCAACTTCTGTATACCTATTTTGATATCACAAAACAAGAAGCGGCAAAGATGATGAAACAGGCTTTGAATATTTCTTTTGGACAAGAAAGTATCAAAAAAACAATAAAACAAGAAATAAATGCATGGGAAAAAGAATTTATTTTACAATAAACAAAAATAAATAAAGAAAAAGAGTTTGTTTATAGCATAAGAAATGGATATTTCTTTTGATTTGATATATAACAAGCTCTTTTTTTATTTTGCATGATATACAAAACAATACATCTGAAAATATAGATTTTTTTTTTATTCAATTATTACAAAAAAGTGGTAATTGCATAAAG
>JAHHTV010000256.1 GCA_020024395.1 Anaerotignum sp.
GGAGAATACATAATTCTGTATTCTCCTATTTTTATTTTCTCTTTCTTTTTGATATAGCATCACTCCAATTGTTTTGCCCAATCTATCGCTGGATATAATTCTCCTGTCCAAATAAAATATGCAACTGCTTTCACACCACATTCTATATCATCCAGTGTCAAGTATTTTTCCACAGGGGATTGCCCCATACTGTATAAATGTGACCACTCATCCTCATTTGCATATTTTTCATTCCAGCAATAATAATTTTCCTGACCAAAATCTTTGGCATATCCCAGCAATATCCATTCCCCATCAGAAACCACTTCAAAACAATCTTTTTCCCCCATATCATCTGTATACAAATACAATTCCGTTCCTTGTCTCACACTTTCCAAAACTTCCCCAATTTTTTCCTTTGTTATTTCATCACCATACCATGTATCACTCTCTGTTTCAACATATTTTACTTTCACAGTTTCTTCTGTCCAATTTACAGCATCCATCTTTTTTGGCATTATTTCCAAAACCATACCTATCTTTGTTTTGACACTTTTCATATATACGTTCTCCTTTTTTCAAGCTCTAGGGTGTGCTTTTGTATACACACTTTTGATTTTTGGTGTATGCAATTTTGTATATATCTGCGTTGTTGTAATATCAGAATGCCCCATCATTTCCTGTACAGAGCGTAAATCTGCACCATTTTCCAACAAATGTGCTGCAAAAGAATGTCTTAACATATTGGGTGTGATTTCTTCTGCAATTTCTGCATCTTTTGCATAGTTTTTGACAATTTTCCAAAAACCTTGTCTTGTCATCTGTCGCCCGCTATAATTCAAAAACAATGCGTTTTCTTTTGGGTCATGCACCAGTTTCAAACGTGCTTTTTTCAAGTATTGTGTCAAAGCTTCTTTTGCTTTTATGCCAATCGGTATGATACGACTTTTGTCTTTTTGTTTACATTGTATGTATTCCAAATCCAAATTTACATCATCTACTTGCAAAGAAACCAACTCTGTCACACGCATACCTGTTGCATATAATAATTCCAACATCGCTCTATCTCGCAGACCTTTTGCATCTTTTGTTTTTGGTTCTTCCAATAATCGCTCCACTTGCTCCATTGTCAATATCGTTGGTGTTTTTCGTTCTTCTCGTAACAAATCCACATCTAATGCCGGATTTTCTTTCACTACACCACTTTGCATTAAAAAATAATAAAAGGCACGAATTGCTGCCAAACTACGAAATATAGTTGCAGATGCCTTTTGTTTTTCCTGCATATCATACACATATGCCATAACATTTGTACGATTGACTTTTGTCATATCTACAATCCCCATAACATTCAAAAAATTACAAAACCCCCTTAAATCTCGCATATATGACAATACCGTATTTTCTGATGCCTGTTTTACCTGTGTCAAATGAGATTGAAACTCTACCAAGTATTCTTCCATATCATATTAAACCCTTTCCCGCAAAAAACAACTACACATTTTTTATTTATTATAAATTCTTTTTCTCCAATTGTCGATAATTTTTCCATTATTTGTGATATTCTTTATATGTTTTTCATCAATAACGGTGTCACATAAATTTCGATACAGCTTGCCAAACAAATCAACACCACAGATGCTGTCAATAATATCAAATATTCTGTTTTTCTTTTGCGTTTTTCCCGCTTTGCGGCACCTTTTCTGAAAATATCTTCTTCCCAAGCAAATAAATAATACATCGCTGCACTTGTCATAGCTAAATACACAGGAATTAAAATCAAATTTTGTGGCATAACACCAACCATCGCTAACAAAACACCTGTTTTGCCGTAACTTGCCATCATCATTGCTGTAGTAAATCCCAATGAAATCCCCCAAAACAAACAAATACTGCCTGACAAAAAAATCCCCATACTCAGCCAGCCCCCCACCCATATCAGCAAATCATATTTCAAATATTTCCAAAATACATATCCAAACGAAACATCTTCTTCCATTGTCAAATATTTTTTCAAAAATAAAGCAAATGCTTCTTTCCCACTTTGCCCTGCAATATTTGCCGCCAATGCACCACCTGCTACCCCCAATAAAAAACAAATGCAAACCAATAACAATATTTTTTCACTTTTCAGCATTTTTTTCTTTTTTTGATACATATCCTCCCCCCTTATCTTTATCAACATATGGCTCGTCTTTGCGATTTATGTCTGTTATGTCTGTTTTATTGGCATAAAAAAAGACTGTGTTTTTCCAAACAAAAATCTGTCCATCATACAAAAAGGAGAATACATTGATTTTTCAAAATATTCTCCTATCCTCATTTATTTTTTATATCGCACTGTCTTTTTTT
>JAHHTV010000257.1 GCA_020024395.1 Anaerotignum sp.
GAACGTACTTTTTGTTCAATATTATCTTTTTTGTATTTTGAAGAACGATCCAGTGCATCACTAATTGCAGCTACATAACCTCTAGCACTATTTGTTGCACTTGTAACAGCATCATAAATTTCGCCTTCTCTATTTGCCAACATTTTCAGCAAGTCACCAGTACCATTATTTGCAATTACATAGTCTTCTATTAAATAATAACCTTCTCTTCTTAAAAATGGATCATCATCGCCAAAATTTTCTAATGTTACAGCAGTAATTTTACCATTTTCTATTTTTACAGAAGCTTCTGTTGCTGTTTTCCAATCAGTCCAAGCACCATGATCTTCTGCATAATGTCCACGACCTTGTCCATACCATGTACCATCTGCATATCCTAGGTTTTCTTGTTCTATGGATAATGCATTTTCGATTGCAGACAACAAACCTTTTGATGTTACGGTTGCTGTAGAAATCGTATCTACATTTGTACTGTTTTTCGCAATAACCTCATCTAAAATTTTAACTGCTTTGTTATAATAAGATTCTGTTTCTCTGTGAGAATCTACTTTAATTTCAGAAATCACGCCATTTGCTACTGTGACTGTAACAGCGATTGCACCACCAAAGCCTGTTGCTTGACCTTGATATTTCCCATCTACTAAACTTCCTGGTGGATATGTATTACCTTCTGGTTCTGTTGGTTTTCTACCTCTTCTTCTGCCACCGCCACTGCTTTCCATTGCTGCTTCTGTTTGACCAGCTTCTTCTGTAATACCTACAGATTGTGACATAGCATCTTGTATTGCATTCAAAATTGCTTTACTACTTACCGTTGCACCAGAAATGGTATCTACGCCTTCAATGCTGCCAATTTCTTCAATTTTTTTCAGCATACTTTCTGTCATTCTCAAATAAGCATCTGTTTCACTATGTTCTACAATTTCAACATCTGCAATTTTACCATCTTTGACTTCAATTTTTACACGAATTTGACCGCCATAACCTTGTCCAATACCTTCATATGTGCCATCTTGTAATTCTTGATATTTTTTTGCTGCCATGCTTTCACCAGGTTTTTGTGTTTCTCCACTGGATTGGGACATCGCATCTTTCACTGCATTTAATATGCCTTCACTATTGATGGTTTTATCTTGACCTAAATCAATTCCTTCCAAATTTACGCCATTTTCCAGTATCTGTTTGATAATTTTATTGAATTTTTTCAAAGCTTCCGCATCTTCTTTATGCTCTAATACTTTGATATCTTTGATTTTGCCCTTTGCTACTTCCACTTGTACTTTTATCAGACCATTTTCACCACGTGCATGTCCTTCAAATGTACCGTCTTTCCATTTGGATTCTTCTACAATGTTTACATCTTTATTAGATGCCACAACTTCGCCACTAACTTGTACATTGATCAATTTGATTTCTTTTACGTTGTCACCCAATATCAAATTTCCACTGATGACAGCATCTTTCAATACAACATCGTTAGAAAGTATAGTAACATTTTTTGCTGCTGTTACTGTATATGTTCCAGGAAATGCAAACACTTTGTCATTATTTTTCACACGTTCCAAAAGTGTCATAATTTCTGCTCTGGTTGCTTGTTTTGTGGGATTTAATTTATATTCACTATCTGCTGTCACAAAGCCATTTACAATAGCTTGTTCCACACTTTTCTTTGCCCAATTAGAAATCGCCATTTGGTCAGGCACATTTATAAAATCTATGCTGCCTTCTTCTTTTTTTGTAATACGTGCCAGTATTGCATACATTTCTTGATTTGTGATATTGCCCAATGGATTCATTTTTTGTGCAGAAGTTCCATAAATATAGCCTGCTTCGATTGCTTTTGCAACATCATTGTAGTACCATGCATCCGCTTCTACGTCTGTATATTGGCTAATTGTTGCACTTTCTTTTGTAAAACCCAACATACGGTTAACCAATGCCATAAATTCTGCTCTGGTAATAGAAACTTCTCCATTAAAAGGACCACTTTGTTCCCCTTTTAACATATCTACAGCTTCCCACTGTTTCATCGTTTCATCTTCCAATGCAAATGCTGGATATGGCAAACTTCCACACAACACAGTTGTTGCCAACAAAGTTGCACCACATTTTTTAATGGTACTTTTGTTCCATTTGATATTCTTGTTCAACTTCATATTTCTATTCAATTTTAACGTCCCCCTATAATCATGAGTGTACACACTTATACCAACGGATATATTTTGTCTTATATCACTACAATACCACACACATAAAACTCAGACAAAAAGCTTCTTACACCCCAATCCATCTATTCTGAAAAGCCCTCCTTTTTTC
>JAHHTV010000258.1 GCA_020024395.1 Anaerotignum sp.
TATGTCTGGAATGTGGAACATAAAAAACATCATCTGAGCCACGGAATAATATAGATTGTTTGCGTTCCAATTTATGTGGAAACACACCAAACAATTTATCTTTCATGATATGTTTTTGAATCCCGTAATGATAATACAATCCTGCTTGTGCCCCCCAACAAATATGGAATGTGCTATGCACATGTGTTTTACTCCATTCCATAATTTCTACAAGCTCATCCCAATATTCCACTTCTTCAAATTCCATTTTCTCCACTGGTGCACCTGTAATAATCAAGCCATCATATTTTTGATCTTTGACATCCGCAAATGTTTTATAGAATGCAAGCATATGTTCCTCTGACGTATTTTTCGATTCATGACTTGTGGTATGAATCAATTCCAACTCAATTTGTAATGGTGTATTCCCCAGCAAACGAGAAAGCTGTGTTTCTGTATCAATCTTCGTTGGCATGAGATTTAACAGAAGAATACTCAAAGGTCGAATATCCTGTGTAATAGCACGGCATTCTGTCATCACAAATATATTTTCCTCAGTCAATGTTTTTGCTGCTGGTAATTCATTTGGAATTTTAATTGGCATTTTCATCCCCCACTTTCCTATTATTTTATTGCGTCCAATGCTTGTGCAATATCTTCAATCAAATCCTGTGCATTTTCCAAACCGCAAGACAGACGCACCAAATCACCAGAAACACCTGCTGCAGCCAATTCTTCATCATTCATTTGTCTATGTGTGGAACTTGCGGGATGCAGGCAGCAACTTCTTGCATCTGCAACATGTGTTTCAATGGCTGCAATATTCAAATGTCCCATAAACGCCTCTGCTGCTTTTCTACCACCTTTGACACCAAAGCTCACAACACCACAAGTACCATTTGGCATATATTTTTTTGCTGCATCATAATATGGATCGCCTTCCAAGGAGGGATAGGATACCCATGCAATCTGGTTATGGCTTTTCAAGAATTTTGCAACTGCCAGTGCATTTTCACAATGACGTGCCATTCTTACATGCAAGCTTTCCAGTCCCAAATTCAGTAAAAATGCTGTTTGTGGAGATTGTGTGGAGCCAAAATCTCGCATCAGCTGTGCAGTTGCTTTTGTAATAAATGCGCCCTCTTTCCCAAATTTTTCTGCATATGTAATCCCATGATAGCTGTCATCTGGTGTACAAAGCCCAGGAAATTTATCCGCATTTGCCAACCAATCAAATTTACCGGAATCCACAATACAACCACCAACACCAGAAGCATGCCCATCCATATATTTTGTCGTAGAATGTGTGACGATGTCTGCACCCCATTCAAAGGGACGACAATTGATCGGTGTTGCAAATGTATTGTCAATAATCAGTGGTACATGATGTTCATGTGCAGCCTTTGCAAAACGCTCAATATCCAATACTGTTAGTGCGGGGTTTGCGATTGTTTCCCCAAATACTGCCTTTGTATTGGGACGAAATGCAGCTTCCAGCTCCTCATCTGAGCAGTTTGGTGCAACAAATGTAAAATCAATACCCATCTTTTTCATTGTTACAGAAAACAAGTTAAAGGTACCACCATAAATGGTAGAAGATGCTACCACATGATCCCTACAGTTTGCAATATTAAATACCGCATAAAAATTTGCTGCCTGTCCGGAAGATGTCAACATGGCAGCAGTACCGCCCTCCAAAGCACAAATTTTTGCTGCGACTGTGTCGCAAGTAGGGTTTTGTAATCTGGAATAGAAATATCCACTTGTTTCTAAATCAAAGAGCTTCCCCATATCTTCACTGGTACTATATTTGAACGTGGTACTTTGTACAATGGGAATTTGTCTTGGTTCTCCATTCCCCGGAGTATATCCACCTTGTACACACTTTGTTTCAATACGATAATTACTCATTTTCTGTACCTCCTTAGACATAAATCATATTTGTATTTTGGGTATAAAAAAACCGCCTCAAAGAAAACCTTTGAGACGGGAAAACCGCGGTACCACTCAAATTGCATATCTAAAAATATGCCACCTCCTCGGACTCCATCAAGCCCTATGCCTTTACGCAGCAATCACGGGAGGAGCCTACCGGTATCTTATGATACTTTCGAACCTCCAGCTCAGGAACCATAGACCATTGAATGAATTTGTTATCGGTTCGCAGCAACCACCGACTCTCTGTGAACGCAGCCATTCAGCCCTTTCCATCATCGCTTTTATTATTCAGATGTGTGTAAAACAATATTCACTGTATTGTTGATTATTATACCATGTCATTTCTTTTTGTCAACTCTTTTTTTGTTATAAATTTTTGAACAATTGTAGATTACAAT
>JAHHTV010000259.1 GCA_020024395.1 Anaerotignum sp.
CTATATAAATTGCAAAAAAAGAGAACACTTTGAAAAATCAAAATATTCTCCTCTATTTTTATACGATATTATCGAATTACAGGTGGAAAGCCAATTTTCTTTTGCACTTTTGTGAGTGTTCTTGCTGCCAATTTGCCAGCACGTTCTGCCCCATTTTTGATAACTTCTTCCAAATAATCTTTGTTTTTTTCCAATTCTTTGACTTTTTGCTGTATGGGTTCCAATTCTGCAACCACAGCTTCCCCAACTGCTGTTTTGAATGTGCCATAGCCAACATTTGCAAATTCCTGTTCTGCCTGTGCAACCGTTTTGCCAGTACAAGCACAATAAATGCTCAACAAATTGGAGATACCAGGTTTATCTTCAGAAAAACGCACTTCATTATCAGAGTCTGTGACTGCACGTTTCACCTTATTCATAATCACATTAGGTTCATCCAATAATGCAATGGTATTGTTTTGGTTTTCATCGGATTTTGACATTTTTTTGGTTGGTTCTTGCAATGCCATTACCCTTGCCCCTAATTTGCCAATATATGCTTCTGGAATTTTGAATACATCACCATACACACCATTGAAACGAGTTGCAATATCTCTTGTCAATTCCAAATGCTGTCTTTGGTCTTCTCCAACTGGCACCAAATCTGTTTGGTATAACAATATATCTGCTGCCATCAATGTTGGATATGTAAACAATCCAGCATTGATATTATCTGCGTGTTTTGCAGATTTATCTTTGAACTGTGTCATACGGTTCAATTCCCCCATATATGTGTAACAATTCAATATCCAAGCCAATTCTGCGTGCTGTGACACATGGGATTGATAATAAATGATGTTTTTTTCAGGGTCAATGCCGACAGCCAAATATTGTGTCAGCAAATCTCTTGCTTGTTTTCTCAATTTTGTAGGGTCTTGTCTAACTGTAATGGCATGCATATCCACGATGCAATACAAACAATCATAATCATCTTGTAATGTTGTCCAATTTTTCAAAGCACCCAAATAATTCCCCAATGTAATCAAGCCGGAGGGTTGCATACCACTAAATATTCTTTTTTTCTCTTCCATACTACTTTTCTTCCTCTCTTTGTTTCCACTGGGAAACTTATTTTTTTTCTTTGTATCTTGCATCAATATAGCCATTATCTATGGGAATGACAAATACACATATCACATATACCAATATCCCCAAAAAAACACCACTAAACAATGAAACCAACACCCACAACAAACGAATTAACGTTGCGTCTATATTCAAATATTCTGCCAAACCACCACAAACACCTGATAATTTTACATCACTATTTGAACGATATAATTTTCTCATATTCATTCACCTCTATTTTCTTTTTTCAAATAATCATGTTCCAAGAAACTATAATACGTATCATCTGCTACAATGATATGGTCAACCACTTCAATATCAATCGCACATAAAATTTTTTGAATATTTGTTGTCAAACTAACATCTGAAAAAGAAGGCATCACAGAACCGCTTGGATGGTTGTGCAACAATATCACAGAACTTGCTTTATATTTCAACGCTTCTTCCACAACTTTTCTTGGTTGCACAATTGCTTGATGCACAGTTCCTTCTGCAATCAAGCAAGTATGAATTAACCGTTTTTGTGTATCCAAACACATCATATAAAACCGTTCATATGTATAATGACTTAACAAATCTATGGCATACCCAGATGCTTTTGCCACACTATCTATGGTTATTTTTTCTTTCCATTTTTCTTGTTGCAATCTTTTGAGAAATGCCATTTGCAGTGTCAACAATATTGCTGTGCTTTCTTTGATACCACAACGTCTTGCAATCTCCACAGCATCTGACTCCAACAGCATGGTCAATGTGCCAAACTCTGTCAAAATTCTATGTGCCAAAGGATTGACATCTCCTCTTGGCACTGCATAAAATAACAACAATTCCAATAATTCATGGTCGGCAAAACCTGCTTCCCCTTCTGTCAAGAAGCGATTTCTCATGCGCTCTCGATGTCCTTTATGCAAATTATCTGCCATTTACAATTCCTCTATTTCCAAATATTGCACCAAATCTTTCAGTTTTCCACCATAAATATTGGTCAACAGTGTTTCCAAACGCCACAATGCTTTTTTCACAATTTCCTCTGTAATGATATTTTGGTCTAAAGCATCTGCCAATTCTGCCAAATCCACAACCTTGACAAAGCCATCTGGATATATGATAACATCAACCAGCAAGTCTGTAAAATAATATGCATTTTCTTTTGCATCATACATGGTATCAATAATATCACAATAATAATATACCAATTCATCACAA
>JAHHTV010000026.1 GCA_020024395.1 Anaerotignum sp.
CCATAGCAATACTATGTACAAAAAATGATATGCCAAACATACTATAATAGTTGCCCAGTTGTCCATTCAAAGAAAGCATAAACCCTTGCATGATACCTGATAAAAGTAAAAATATGATATAAATCACGTTTTAGATACCCCCTACACATTTGTTTGTTTTTTATTGTATCACAATATACGATGGACTTCAAACGTTATTCCATGTTGCATTTTTTTTAGAAATATTGTACATTGAAAACATAACATATACGATAAAGGAGGTATTTTTTTTGGAACAATTACAACCACATATTCAACTTGGAAAAAATCTCAATATTCCTTATGCGGTATTACCTGGTGACCCTGCCCGTGTTGACCGCATTGCCATGCATTTGGAAGACGTGCAAGAATTGGCATATAATCGAGAATATAAAAGTATTTGTGGCACTTATAAAGGTGTGCCCATATTGGCAATTTCCACAGGCATCGGCGGTGTATCTGCAGGTATTGCCATAGAAGAATTGGCACAAATTGGTGTCAAAGCCATGATACGCATTGGCAGTTGTGGCAGCTTACAGCCACAAGTCAAAGTGGGTGACATTATCATTGTCAATGGTGCTGTGCGTGACGATGGTGCTTCTAAAACATATATTGATACAGCATTTCCTGCTGTACCTGACCCCTTTTTGATGATGGCTTGTGCAGCAACTGCAGAAGAACAATGTTTCCCTTATCATATTGGCATTGCACGCAGCCATGACAGTTTTTACACAGACAAAGAACCTGAAGTTAATGCATTTTGGGAAAAGCAAGGTGTTTTGGGCTGTGATATGGAAACTGCCGCACTCTTTACCATTGGGCATTTGAGAGGTATACAAACCGCCTCCATATTAAACAATGTGGTTGCTTATGCAGAAGATACTTCCGAAAGTATTGCATCTTATGTTGATGGAGAAACACTTTCTGCACAAGGCGAAAAAAACGAAATCATCACTGCATTGGAAGCATTTGTAAAACTTTCACATTCATAACAACAAAAAAAGCGTTGATACATACATCAACGCTTTTTTCTATCATTGTACTTCTTCACATACATTCGGTCTATCTGGGAACAGTATCATGCCAAAACCATTGATACCTGCCATTTTTTGCAGCAATGCCTCGCCACCTTCTTTTTGTTTGAAATCAATTTCTTCTTTATACAATGGCAACAATGCATAAAAGTTTATCAATGTGCTATCTTCTGCATGAAACATACTGATATTTTCATGTAATGCAGAAAGCATCACACCACAAAGTTTTGTACTTGCTTCGTCATAAGATACATATTTTTCAGAATTGGGTATGGTATGTCCCCACCCCAGCCAACTATGGTATTCATGTGGAAATCTTGCCAAATATTGCAACAAATCCACAGGCCACCACAATGTATTGTTGTAGCTTTCGCCTTCTGCTGGTTCTATCAACTGCCATTCTGCGGGCAACAAAGTAATCAATTCCGCACGTTCTAACATTTGATAATCTGGGTAAAAATCATCCGGTAATTTCATAGCAAATGCACTCATACCCACTGTATACAACACATGAAAATCTTGTTTTGTGGGTGCTTCTAATATGTGAATATCCACCCTTTGGTTATCATTCACACGGTCAAAAAATACACGTTCCACACGATTTGGAAAATATTTGTTCATGTGTTTTTGTATTTCTGTTTCATAAGGTGTTTTGTGTACTGGACGATGTTTTTCTGATTTTTTCGGTTCTGTATGATGATAGATTTGTTCTTTTTCTTCCATAATTTGATTACTCCTTTTATGCTTCTCCAAATAATGCTTTTGCAAAATCATTTGCATGGAATTTTTGTAAATCTGCAATGCCTTCTCCTACCCCAATGTATCGAACAGGGATTTTCAATTCACTTTTGATTGCAACCACAATACCACCTTTTGCAGTGCCATCTAATTTTGTCAATATGATACCGGTAATGTCTGCCACTTCCATAAATAATTTTGCTTGTTGTAATGCATTTTGTCCAGTTGTGGCATCTAATACCAAATACGTTTCTTTGTGTGCTGTTGGATATTCTCTTTCTATCACACGAGAAATTTTACGCAACTCTTCCATCAAATTCTTTTTGTTGTGCAATCTGCCTGCAGTATCACAAATGAGCAAATCTGTTTTTTTATTTTTTGCGGTATGTAGTGCATCAAATACCACTGCCGCAGGGTCTGCATTTTCTTCATGCTTTATCACATCAATGCCCGCACGTTGTCCCCAAACTTCCAGCTGGTCGATTGCTGCTGCACGGAATGTATCTGCTGCCGCAAGTAATACAGATTTGCCTTCTGCCTTAAAATTGTTTGACAATTTCCCAATGGTTGTTGTTTTCCCAACACCATTTACACCAATCACAAGCATCACTGTCGGAGATGGCAGTTGTTCCACATCGTCTGTATCATCTTGCAATATGGCTGTAATTTCATCAATCAACATTCCCTTTATTGCAGATGGGTCTGTTTGTCTTTCTCGTTTCACACGTTGTCTTAAATTTTCTACAATCTGCATGGTAGTTTGCACACCCATATCTGCCATAATCAGTGCTTCTTCCAGTTCCTCAAACAAATCTTCATCTATTTTTGTAAAACTGCCCAATACTGTATCCACGCCGCCCATGATATTCTTGCGTGTTTTATCCAAACCTTCTTTCAATTTTGCAAAAAAGCCTTTTTTCTCTTTTTGGGGTTCTTCTGCAATTTCTGGCTCTTCTAGTTCTTCTTCTACAATTTCTGATGCAACTGCTTCTTCTATTTCTTCTACTACTTCTGCTGCAACTGCTTCTTCTATTTCTTCCACTGCTTCTGGTGCAACTGCTTCTTCTATTTCTTCTACTACTTCTGGTTCAACTGTTTCTTCTATTTCTTCTGCAACTTCTGGTGCAACTGTTTCTTCTATTTCTTCCACAATTTCCTGTCCAGCCGCACCTTCCACTTCTTTTGCCACAGGCATTGCATTATCCACATCAGATTCTGCATATAATACGCCACCTGCTTTTTGATGGAATTCTATTGGTTCATCGTCCATCACTTGCCCCACAGCCTGATTGATGGCAGTTGTTGTACTTTTGTTTTCGTCTACATGAAATACAATATCTTGGTCATTATCTTCTGTATTTGTTTCAACCTCTATGCCTTCAATTTCTAATACATCATTTAGCTCTGTTTCTTCCACAGTTGTTTCTTCTTGTGTTTTCTTTTTCCAAAAATCAAATAATCCCATTTCTTCACCTCAAAAATTTATTCTTCCACCTGCTCTGAAAAATCAACGGAAATCAGTTTGGAAACCCCTTTTTCTTGCATGGTAACGCCATACATCACATCAGCATATTCCATTGTGCCTTTTCTATGTGTGATGACAATAAATTGTGTTTCTTTTGAAAATCTTGTCAAATATTGTGCATATCTTCTCACATTGGCATCATCTAACGCCGCTTCTATCTCGTCCAAAATACAAAATGGTGACGGTTTCATTTTCAATATGGAAAACAATATGGCAATGGCTGTCAATGCACGCTCCCCACCAGAAAGCAACATCATATTTTGCAAACTTTTCCCTGGTGGTTGTGCCACAATTTCAATGGCACTTTCCAACACATTGGTATCATCTGACAACTGCAAATATGCTTTACCACCACCGAACATTTCTTGAAACACTGTACCAAAATTTTCAGAAATCACGGCAAACTGTTCTTTGAATTGTGTTTCCATCAATGTGGTTAATTCTGCAATGACTTGTTGCAGTTTTTGTTCTGCTTCCAAAATATCGGCTTTTTGATTTGTCAAAAATGTATATCGTTCTTTCAAATCTTTGTATTGCTCTATGGCGTCCACATTGACATGACCCAAGCCTCGCAATGCATCTTTTCTCTCATTTGCCAACTGTTTCCATTCTTGATAACTTTTTTGTTCTGTCATTGGATATGCCAAAGCCTCTTTTGCTGTAATTTCATAAACTTCCCAAATCTGCCCACACATACGTTCTTTTTCTTCTTCACTTTTTTCCAATTTTGTTTCTATACGGAACAAATCTTGTTCCAATTTTGCGATAGTTTCTGTATGTTGTTGTAACTGCTGTTCCAAATTGGCAATACTATTGTCAAATGCAGTCAAATTTTGATTGCTTTGCTCTAATTCTTGTTGTGTTTGTACCTGTTGTGTTTGCAATGTTTCGGCTTGTTTTTTCAAATTTTGTTGTTCAGCACTTTTTTTGCCGCCACGTTCTTTGAAATATACAATCTGTTCTTGTTTGATTTCTCTTTCTCGCAACAAAGCCTCTTGTTCTTTTTGCAAACGGTCTATGGTATCATCCACAGTCAAAATATTTTGTTGTTGTTGAGAAACTTGTATTTTCAGTTGTGTGATTTCTTCCAGTAAAGCATCTCTTTTCTCTTTTTCTTCTGCCAAGCTATCTTGGAACAAAAGCAATGCTTCATTTGCTTTTGCAGTTTCTGCCTCTGCTTGTTCCACAATCGCTTTACTTTTTGCAATATCTGCTTCTGTGCGTGTCATTTGTTCGTCCAACTGTTTTTCTTCCAGTTCCAACAAACGCAGTTTTGTTTCTGTTTCAGCAATGTCTGTTTCTGTTTTTTCTATTTCGGTGGCACTTGCTTGTGCAGTCACAGACATTCTTTGCAGTTCCAGTTTTTTCTCCAATATCTGTTCTGCAACATCTTGTAAATCCTCTTTTGCAAGTTCCAATGTTTGTTGTAGTTGTTTCATATATTGGTCGCTTTGTTCCAATTCTTTTTGCAATGTCTGTATTTCTCTGGTACGTCCAAATATACTGCTTGTTTTTTTGCTTTGTGAACCACCTGTCATGGCACCACCTGCATTCATAATGTCCCCATCAAGTGTTACCATTTTGTATTGATGTTGATATTTTTTTGCCAAAGCAACAGCAATATCCAAATTTTCCACAATCAAAATACGCCCCAGCAAATACGTCATAATACCACCAAATGCATCATCAAAAGAAACCAACTTATCTGCTGTACCCAGTACACCAATTTCACGCAATATGGGCAGATTATTTTCCAATCCTTTGCCTTTTACTGCACGCACAGGCAAAAATGTTGCACGTCCCAATCTTCGTTGTTTGAGATATTGTATGGCATTTTTTGCATCATCTTCTGTATTTGTCACAACATTTTGCATGGCACCACCCAAAGCAGCTTCTATTGCTGTTTCATACATCTGTTCCACTTGTAACAACTGCCCCACAGCACCACATATCCCTCTTTGTTCCAAATCTGGTAACGCCAAAAGGCTTTTGACACTATGATAATATCCCTCATGGTCTTTTTCCAGTTCAGATAACAAACGATACCTTGATTGTTTTTCAGAAATATTTTTCTGTTGTGTTACCAGTGCTTGTTCGGCTTGTGTTTTCATATTTGTGGCTTGTATATGGTCTTTTTCCAAAGCCTGCAATTCTTGTTTTGTTGCGGTCAATGATTGTGTATAACTTTCAGATTTTTTTTGCAATACTTGTTGATGCACTTGTTGTTGTTCCAAACGGCTATGTGTATGTGCAATTTCCAAATCCAACTGATTTTTGCGTTTCAAAAACTGTTCATGCATAGCTTCTCTTTTTGCAATTTCACCTTTTGCCTCTGTGCCCATACGCATTTGTTCAAAAATATCATCTTTGAACTGTGCCGCTTTTGTTTCATCTTGCCGCAATGTTTCATTCAATGTGTCATAATCTGTTGTTTTTGTTGTCAATGTGGTTTGTATATTTTCCAAAGCAATTTGCAAAGCCACTTTGCGGCTACGACACACTTCTTGTTCTGTTTGTTTTTCTTGTTGTTGTTTTTGTTGTTCTTCTATTTCTTTTTGTATACGGGTAATATTGCCAGCATCGTTTTGTGCTTGTTCTTCTGCCAAACGAATAAGTCCTTCTGTTTTTTCGGTATCTTTTTGGACTTGTGTCATTTTTTGATGCAACTGCTCTAACCACTGTGTTTGTTGTTGTCTTTGTTGTTTTTTATCAGAAATCTGCTGTTTGATTTGTTCTGATACTTGGCTTGTATCTATGCTTTGTTGCTTTGCGGTCTGTTTTGTATGCAAAAGCTGTGCATTTTCTTGTTCCATGCGTGCCATATCATTGCAAAATATTGCAATTTCTGCTTGTTTGAGATTTTCACGCAATGTCAAATATTGTTTTGCCTTTTGGCTTTGTTCTTCCAAAGGTGTCAACTGTGTTTCCAATTCTTGTATAATATCTTCCACACGCAACAAATTTTGTTTTTCTTTTTCCATTTTGGAAACAGCTTCTGTTTTTCTGGTTTTGTATTTGACAATCCCTGTTGCTTCTTCAAATATCCGCCGACGTTCATCGCCTTTGGCATTTAATATTTCATCTATTTTTCCCTGTCCGATAATAGAATATCCTTCTTTTCCGACACCCGTATCCATAAAAAGCTCTTGAATATCTTTCAAACGGCAAGCGGTACCATTGATACGATATTCACTTTCGCCTGAGCGAAATACCCTTCTTGTCACCTGTACTTCTGTGAAATCAACGGGCATTCTACCGTCCTCATTATCTATGACAATGGTGACTTCTGCAAAACCTTGAGGTTTTCTATTTTCTGTGCCAGCAAATATAATGTCCTCCATTTTATCGCCACGGAGACTTTTTGCTCGTTGTTCCCCCAAAACCCAACGCACAGCATCAGAAACATTGCTTTTTCCACTGCCATTTGGGCCAACCACAGCCGTAATCCCTGTGTTAAATTCCAATTTTACTTTTTCTGGAAAGGACTTAAAACCTTGCAAGTCCAATCGTTTCAAATACATATTTTGCACCTCATTTGTCCCATTGTCACCAAAACAATCAAGATATGATTTTACCGCCTACGATAGTACATCGTACACGACCTTTCACCTCTTGCCCTGCAAAAGGTGAAAATTTTGCTTTTGATGCAAATAATTTTGGTTCAATGGGATATGTTTCTTTTGTTTCCACGACAATCAAATCGGCATCTTTACCGACAGCAATTTCACCTTTCTGCGTCAATTTCAATATTTCAGCAGGATTTTTCGACATCAATTCCAGCAAGCGTTGTAATGTGATATAACCACCCTCTACCAATGTTGTATAACTGATAGAAAATGCCGTTTCCAAAGCAGAAATGCCATAAGCTGCATTGTCGAATTCTTTTTGTTTTTCTGTTTGGCTTGCGGGGCTGTGTCCAGATGCAATCACATCAATCGTGCCATCTGCAATGCCACGCAACACTGCTTTGACATCATCTTGTGTACGCAAAGGCGGATTGACTTTTGCATAAGTGTTATAATCTTCCACAGCTGTTTCTGTCAATGTAAAATAATGGGGGCAAGTTTCACAAGTAATTGGAATACCATTTCTTTTGGCCTCTCTTATCATGCTCACTGTACCAATGGTGCTAACATGTGCAATATGCAGTCTGACACCTGTATTTTTTGCCAGTAATATATTTCTGCCCACATGAATTTCTTCTGCTTCTCTTGGAATACCACGCAGCCCTAAGCAGCTTGCGGTATATCCTTCATGCATCACACCATTTTGTGAAAGTGAGCTATCTTCACAATGTGTAATCACAGGCAAATCAAACATTTTTGTATATCGCATAACATTTCTCATCAATGCGGCATTGTTTACAGACTGGTCTCCATCAGAAATCCCTACAACGCCTGCTTCATACATTTCTCCAATTTCTGCAATGGCTTTGCCCTCACATCCCATAGACATACTACCATAAGGATAAATATTGACAGAAGATTGTTCTTTTGATTTTGATATGATATATTCTACAACTGTTTTGTTGTCCACAATCGGTTTTGTATTTGGTTCACAAGTGATAGATGTAAAACCGCCCCTTGCTGCACTTTTGGAAACAGTTTCAATATTTTCGATATTTTCAAACCCTGGTTCACAAATATTGCAATGCATATCAATCAAGCCTGACAATACAAAATTTCCGCCAACATCAAGCACTTTTGCACCTTCAGGTTCTATACTTTGTTCGATTTTTTCAATCAAACCACCCATAATCAATATATCCATTTTGTTTTCAAAACCAAGCAATGTACAATTTTTCAATATGGTTTTTCCACTCATGCCATGCCGCCCCCCATCTGTGACAAAATATAAAATATTGCCATACGCACTGCCACGCTGTTTGCCATCTGGTCATTGATGATACATTGTGGACTATCAATCACACCTTCTGAAATTTCAATGCCCCTTTGTATTGGTCCTGGGTGCATGACAATCGCATCTTTTTTTGCATATTTGAGCAAAGTATGGTCAACACGGAAAAATCGTTTATATTCGTCTAATGATGGTAAATATGTTTCGTCTTGCGTTTCCAAGCGCATACGGGTTGTCAATATAACATCTGCATTGTTGACTGCTTCTCTTGCATCATAATGCACTTCCACACCAAATTTTTCAATATCAGGCAAAAGCAATGTTGTGGGACCAGAAACACATACTTGCGCCCCCAATTTTGTCAAAGCCCAAATATTGCTTTTTGACACTCTACTATGTATCAAATCCCCCACAATGGCAATTTTCAACCCTTCAAAACCGCCTTTTTGTTCTTTTATCGTCAGCAAATCCAACAAAGATTGTCCAGGATTTTCATTGTAACCATCGCCAGCATTGATAACCGATGCCCCCACACGGCTTGCCAAATATCTTGCTGCACCTGCCATTGGGTGACGCAGTATAATAAAATCTGCCCCCATTTGGTCAATCAGCTGTCCCATATCCCGCAAACTTTCTTCGCCTAAAGAATGTGTGCAGTTTGTCATATCGACCACATTTGCACTCATATGTTGTGCTGCCAATTCATAAGAAAGTTTTGCTCTTGCACTTTGTTCATAAAATAATATGATTACGGATTTTCCTTGCAAATGTGGTGATTTTTTATTTTTCTGGCTCAGAATATACTTCATGGTTTCCGCTGTACTAATCAGATATCGAATATCCTCTGCCGACAAATCTCGCAATCCAAAAAAATCCTTCTGGTACAATGACATTGCCTTTCGCCTCCCGTCACTTTTGCAAACGCTGTATCAACTTTTCAAAATATTCTGGTAATGGTGCTTCAAATTCCATGTATTCTCCTGTTCTAGGGTGTTGAAATCCCAAAATTCTAGCATGCAATACTTGCCCTTCCAATGCAAATGGTTGTTTTTTTGGGCCATATACAGTATCTCCTAATAATGGATGCCCAATATATGTCATGTGCACACGAATTTGATGGGTACGCCCCGTTTCCAGTTGTGCTTCTATCAAATGAAAATTACCAAATTTTTGCAACACTTTATAATGTGTCACAGCATGGCGGCTATGTTTTTGTGTCACAGCCATTTTCTTTCTGTCTGTCGGATTTCTGCCAATGGGTTGGTCAATCGTTCCTGTTTCTTCGCGAAAACCATTAAACACAATGGCATTATATTTTCTGGTGATGCTGTGTGCTGCAAGCTGTGCCGCCAAAGACTGATGTGCCGCATTATTTTTTGCCACCACCAACACACCTGAAGTATCTTTATCAATGCGATGTACGATACCTGGTCTTTTTTCACCATTGATGCCAGAAAGTTCTTCTCCACAATGGTATAACAATGCATTGACCAATGTCCCTGTATAATGTCCAGGGGCTGGGTGTACCACCATACCTTGTGGCTTATTTACCACAATCACATCTGCATCTTCATATAAAATATCTAGTAGTATATCCTCTGGCAATATCTCCACTTCTTTACTTTCTGGAATTTCCACATCCAGTACATCATTTTCACGCAATTTATAATTTGCTTTTATACTTTTTCCGTTGCAACGAATATGTGCTTGTTCTATGAGTTTTTGTACGCCACTTCTAGAAATATCTTCTATATTTTCTGACAAAAAAACATCTATTCGACAACCCACATCTTCTTTTTCCACACCAAATGTCAAATATTCCATATATCAATCTTCCTTTTTTTCTTTTGGTTCTTCTTTTATGACAAATAACACCAATGCAGCCAGTACAATTACACCACAAACTACATAAATATCCGCAACATTAAACACAGGGAATTGCACAAATCCAAATTCAAAAAAATCTACAACATATCCACGAAATAATCTGTCAGCCATATTGCCCACAGCCCCTGCCAATATGGGTACCATTGTCATACGTACCCATTGATATTCTTTTGTTTTTGGCAATTTGATAAAATAATATACCATAACTACTACAATCACCATTGTCAAAAGCAATATAAACCATTTTTTCCCTGAAAACATACCAAAAGCAACGCCTCTGTTTTCCACAAATGTCAAGTTCAACAAACCGTCTATCACTGTCACACTGCCCACAGGTTTCAACTGCACCAAAGCAATATATTTTGTGAGCTGGTCAATACCAAACAACAAAATAGCTGCCAATATGGAGGCAATCCACATAAACATCATTCCTTTATTTTTCTTTGTTTTATAATAAAAGCAGCCGCAACCAATACACATCAAAAAAAACCGTGTATTGTTACAGCCGTTTTATCTTCACTATTTTATTTCTGCTTCTTTTTCTGGTAAAATTTCATTTTTATCCAACAATTCGATTTCTGCATACAGCAAAAGTTTCACTCTTGCCCGCATCAATTCATAACGATTTTGCAATGATGCAATTTCTTGTTGTGCTTCATATAATTGGTTGCGTGCTTCTGCCAACATTTCGTCACGTTCCAATTTTGCTTTTGCAACTATCTGTGCCGCTTCTGCTTTTGCTGCCTCTTTTGTTTCCAGTGCAGCATTTTCTGCCAGTGCAAGTGTACGTTCCAGCGTTTTTTCCATATTTTTGAATGTGATATTTTCTTCTGGTTGTTGCTGTATCGGCTCTGGATTTTGTCTTGCATACTGTTCTGCTTCATACATTCTTTCGTAATCTTCATAAATTTCATCCAAAAAAATATCCACTTCTTCAGGAGAATAGCCAACCGCTACTTTTTTGAACTCTTTTGTTGCAATATCATGGGGTGTTACCATGCAAAAACCTCCTTACCAATACACTTCCACTTCCAAAATTACTCTATCTTTTTTGCTTTTGCCGCCAATATCCACAATGCGAAACCGTCCAAAACCTCTCACAGAAACCATATCGCCTTCTTTGAGCAAATAAGATGTCTGTGTGATGGTGTTCCAGTTTACATTTGCTTTTTCTGCATCAATCAATGCTTGTATTTTTCCTCTGGATACATGCAATACGCCACCTGCCACAGCATCTAACCGCAACGAGGCAACCGTCAACTTTTGTATGACTGGTTCTTTTTCCAAATCCAAATCTGTCCATGTTGTTTCTTCCACTTGTACAGGTGTACGAGAAACTTTTTGTAGTTGTGCTGCAATATATGGCGCCATTTCTTTTGTCACAAAACAAATGGTTTGTTCTTGTGACACCAATATATCACCAATTTTACTGCGGTCAATGCCAAGCCCCAGTATAGACCCCAGATAATCTCTATGTGTCAAATCCGTTTGTCCGAATTTTTTATGTTTTGTGATACGCAGTGCTTGTATGGGAAAATCCGTTTCTGTCAATGTCATATAATCTGGTGCAAAACCTAGCATACGCCGCTCACAATCTGTATTGCCGCCAAATGCCATCACTTGTAAATCTCTTTCATATTGCAATTTTTCCAAAAACTTTCCACTTTTTGCCATATCCAAAAAATCTGTAAATACCATTTCGTGCTTTTTACAGCACAAAGCAGCCTGGTCGAGTACTTTTGCAAATAAAAGTCTTTCTTCAGGCTGTGTTATTTTCTGCAATAACGCTTGTTTATTCATATTGCTTCCCCATCAAAACATTCCGACCAAACCAATCAACAACTGTTTGACCAACATCATCAGTATCAACGCAATGACGGGTGAAAAATCCAACATCATGCCACCACCCAAAGGTGATTTATCCAACATACGACGGCAAGGGCCCAATATGGGTTCTGTCAAGCTATAAATCAATTTTCCAATAGGATTGTTGTATCCAAACATGGGTATCCAAGAGAGCAATATCCGTATAAATATCAATAATTCCAATAAGTGAAAAAACATATTGATTGCATTAAAAAATAAAATCTGTATTGTGTTCAATCTATACTTCCTTTCTTATCTGCCACTACTCATCCAAGGCAATATAACGCCTTTTGTTTTTAATTCTTCTTTGAAATCACCGCTAATGTCTACGTTTTCTGGTGCAATGATAAAAATATTATTTGCCACACGTTGTATAGAGCCTTCCAAAGAATAGCAAGTACCACTCAAAAAGTCCATAATTCTCTGTGCCACAGGAAATTCCACTTTTTCCAAATTCACAACCACAGGTTTTTTTGTTTTAATTTGGTCACAAATTTCTTGTGCATCTTCATAGCAGTTTGGTTTGATAATCACCACTTGCATTTGTACATTTGTATTGATACTGTACACTTGTGGATTATTGCGGTTTGTTTTTCTTTGAGATGATGCACCACTGTAATCCATTTCTCTGTTCACATCTCTTAAATTATATGTATTATTGGGTTGTGCTGTTTCTCTGACGGGTGTATCATACTCATATTCATCTTCATAATATTCGTCATCATCTTCATAATCCCCAAACATCAAATCCTTCATTTTATCAAAAATCTTAGCCACTTTTTTTTCCTCCTAGAATGTTTTACCCCAATATCTTTTTTGACTTATTGCTTATTTGGATAATATCTCTCTCCAAAGATACCTGTTCCAACACGCACAATGGTTGCCCCTTCCTCAATCG